>MHZB01000058.1:11759-14396 GCA_001828605.1 Planctomycetes bacterium RIFCSPLOWO2_12_FULL_50_35
AGGACATGGTGTCTAAAGAATTGGAGTACGATGCAAGTAAATACCGTGACCATGTGCGTACCCTAATTAATGCCTGGCTGTGGCGGACTATAGACTTCAGTTCAGACGGCTTTATCAGAGATGCAGCGCAGGAGATAATCCTTGGTACAGGCAATCCCGAGATAGTAGGCAAATTGAATACGCACCTGCGCGTAAACAAGATGAGCCTTCACCCCGCTATGTTTGAGGTCTCCATACTTGACAAATCCGGTGTAGTTGTTGCATCGTCTAATGATGTTGAGGTTGGCAAGGATCTATCGGCGATGGATTATTTTAAAAAACCCTTTGCCTATTTTGAGGAGACGGGGGGCATATTTGCAGGCGACGTGAAATCTCAAACCTTCCCGGGCCAGCCTGAATTGGTATTTTCCCGTCTGCTTAAAGACAAGGTCTACCAGTCCCCGATCGGCGTTATTATGTTGAAGGTCAAAATGGACACTCTGCAGGACGTAATCAGACCACACGCCGAAGCGTTTACCGACGGGGCTTCCGAAAAACTACTGGCAAAGGCATATATTACAAATAGAAATGGACTGCTAATCGCCGACGGCCCTTCCCCGGGCCACGAGATGTTCGGGCAGGAAATTGACACCAATAATGTCCGCCAGGTTCTGAGCACAAGGGTTGATTCAGTTGGGGAATACAAAAACTACCTGGGCAACGATGTGCTGGGAGCCACTCTATTTATAGATGAAATAGCTTGGGCGGTAACAGCCGAGAGAGATGCGCACGAGGTGTTTGCGCCCCTGCGGAGGCTTGGGTATATATTTGGAGGCATTGCCGGAGGGTCGCTGCTCCTTGTATTCGGCCTATCCCTTGCTATATCAAGCAATATAAATAGGTCCATTAAAGAGCTCATTTATGGTACAGAGAGGGTCGCAAGAGGGGACCTAAGCTACAAGACAGAACTAAGAAGAAAGGATGAACTCCAGACACTCTCTGATTCGTTCAATAGCATGACAAACTCACTCAAGGCATCTAACGAAGAAAGGGAAAGGCTGTTCTCTATCGTGGAGAGGGCAAAGGTTGAATGGGAGAAGACATTTGACACGATACAAGATGCAATAATCGCCTGCGACAGCAAACATAACATCACCCGCGCCAACAGGGCTGCAGCCATGCTACTGGGCGTCAAATTAGAGGATTTGACGGCGACGACGTGTCATAGTGCAATGCACCACTTGTCCGGCTTCAAACAACTGGCCGACACGGCCATTAATGGCTTAAGGCCGTCAAGCGGAGAGGTATATGCCCCCAACGGAGATAAGACCTTCCTTGTGAGCATATATCCCACAATTGATAAGAACGGCAAGTTGCAGGGGGCCGTCCAGATACTGCACGACATTACCGAGATTAAGCAGGCCGAGAAGGAGCTTGAGAACCGGCGTATCGTCGCAATGACAAAACTGGCAGAACTCACCGAAAAACGAGACCCAACAACAGGCCATCACCTCTACAGGATCAGGAATTACTGCCGAACCAGCGCCGAGGAATTGAGAAAACAGCCACGATACAGCATCGTCATTAATGATGAATTCATAAAATCGCTACTCGAGGCCAGTATGTTGCACGATATAGGTAAGGTGGGGATACCTGACCACGTCCTTTTAAAACCCGGCGCACTTTCTCCGGAGGAATTTGAAATCGTAAAGACCCATACCGTCACAGGCGAAGAGGTCCTTTACTTCAAGATGGCCAGAGAGGCCTGCCGCCATCACCATGAGAGATACGACGGAAAGGGTTATCCGGACGGCTTGAAAGGGGAAGATATACCACTCTCTGCCCGAATCATCTCGCTAGCCGACACATATGATGCCCTTGCGTCAGTAAGGCCGTACCGTAAGGCAATGACACATGAACAAATCCGTTCTATAATCTTGCAGGAATCCGGCAAGCAATTTCATCCAGACATAGTGAATGCCTTCATAAACAGGGAAAGTGAATTCCAGGCGTTGAGTATGGCGGATGTGTAGGTTGCACAAAGATATACCGGCGACCTCTGCAAAACCCTGCATAAGCGTCATTCTAAGGTTTTGTAGGGGCGTATTGCAATACGCCCCTACAGGCGGATTTCCACTTTCTCGGAATGACCCGTCGAGGGTGGATACAGAGTTTCAGGGCCCTCGCAATGTTCTACCAAGGCTATAATATCGTGCGCTGCCGGCGCTGGGCCATGTAGTCCTTCAGGGCATCCTGCCACGGCCGCAGCGGCTCGATGCCCATGAACTCAAGCACTTTTGAACCGAGGACGGAATAATGGGGCCGCAGGACCTTGCTCCTGAATTCCTCGGACGTAACTCTTCTCAGGTTTGCACTATTTAGACCTTCCAGCTCAAATATCATGGCAGCAAACTCGTACCAGGAACACTGCCCGGAATTAGCCATGTGGCAGATTCCATAATGGTTTATACGGTCCTTTGTAAGAAGCTCCTTTATCTTATGTGCCAGGTCCCAGGTATAGGTGGGAACCAAGACCTGGTCATCCACTACTTTCAATTCCGGCTGCTCCTTGACCAACTGGAGCATGGTGTCTATAAAATTTCCGCCCTTTGCCCTGCACCTGGCAAGTCCGTAGAGTCCGGAAGTTCTTATTATATA
>MHZB01000058.1:14404-15015 GCA_001828605.1 Planctomycetes bacterium RIFCSPLOWO2_12_FULL_50_35
TATAATGCCTTGAACAAAGGTTCCTTATATAATATTCACCCACAAGCTTAGTAAGGCCATACGTGTTTAAAGGGTTCGGCGGGTCGTCTTCCAGATAAGGATTTCGTTTCTTTCCGTCAAAGACGTAATCCGTGCTGATGTGCACAAGGACCGCACCCAGCTTCTCTAGGCTACGCGCAAGGTTTGCCGCACCAATGCCATTAACCTCAAAGGCCCTCGCATACTCCGTCTCGCAGTCTTCCACCCTGTGGAAGGCGGCAGTATTTATGACTACATCCGGTCGTATGTTCCTAAGCACCGAATCTGTCTGAGCGGGGTTCGTGATCTCTATGTCTGAATGGGTGAGGGGTACGACATTCCCTCCTTGAAAGACCTTTACAAGATCGCTGCCCAACTGACCATTTGCGCCTATTATCGCCACTCTCATGGGTTTTCTACCTTGCATACTGTTTCTTATAATAGTTTTTGAAGTCTCCAGATTTAATCTTTTCCCACCACTGCCGATTTTGTCTATACCAGTCTATGGTCTTTTTCATGGCGTCCTCGAACACGAACTTCTTAACGAATCCCAGCCGCTCCAGCTTGGCGCCGTCTATGGAATAGCGCCTGTC
>MHZB01000059.1 GCA_001828605.1 Planctomycetes bacterium RIFCSPLOWO2_12_FULL_50_35
ATAGCGGTTACCCGGTAGACATAGGCAAAGGTGTCGCCACCGCCCAGCGCCTGCTGATGGACGTCAAGAAAGTACCCCCTGCAGCAAAGGAAGATTCACAGGTCAAGGTTACGTCAAACCCCAGGGCTTAGCGCCTCCGACAACTCAAGTTTCACCTCATAAAGACAGCTTAAAGCTGCTAATGCCTTACTACAGACAATATTAAGGGAGATGTTTAGGGGGCTTAGAACGGAGCGTAAAATGGCGACAAATCAAACCTGTAGGGGCGAACGGCCATTCGCCCCTACTACAACAAAATACCATCGCCGCTCTATTCGTTTAAAGGGCTACGACTATTCGCAGAAAGGAGTATATTTTATAATTGTATGCGCACACAAGCAGCAATGTCTGTTTGGCGATATCGTTAATGGTAAAACACATCTGAACAAATACGGAAGAATTGTTAAAGAACAGTGGTTGCTATCATCTGAAGTGCGTTCAGAAATTGAACTAGATGTATTCGTAATTATGCCGAATCATTTCCATGGGATTGTAATTATTTCAAATACAAACACCGTAGGGGCGAACGGCCGTTCGCCCCTACAAATGAAACCCAGATCGTTATCCTCGTTAATGGCAGGATTCAAATCCTCTGTTACGTCAAGAATCAACCATTGGCGGAATATGCCTAGCGTTCCTGTGTGGCAACGCAGCTACTACGAACACATTATCCGAAGCGAAGATGAGCTAAACAGCATCCGAGAATACATCATAAATAATCCCCTGCATTAGCAATTTGACAGGGAGAATGCAGGGCGTATTCCGCCTGATAAGGCTCACTGCGACCGATGGGGCCAAATTGAAGAGGAGATATACGGCAAACCGAGTGGGCAGGAACCGAAAATCCTGAAAATTACGTAGGGGCGAACGGCCGTTCGCCCTACAGGTTGAGGAAGGCGTTTGGGCAAGCGTGTGGAAAATAGTAAGCACTCCCTTAACCCTGAAGAATGGAAAAAGGTTGCCAGAGAAGATTGCGTGCGAGTAAGAGGTAACCAATGAAACAATGGTGCAGAAACTACGTGCCCTCCCTCCACATCTTTGATGAAAGAATTATAGACTCAACTCGAGCACACCATCTCTGAGTTCAAATTCTGTTCCGTAATCCCTCGACAGGCTTTGCATCTTTTTGCAGATTTCTTGCGCTTCCTTACCCCTGGCCTGATTGACCTGACACCGGGATATTAGTACGGGTATAAGTTTAAGAGATACAGTCCTGCCTTCATTCACAGTCACAACGAATAAGAAAGATTGGTCATTTCGCTCTGCACTGACGTAGTAGTCGTCAACGAAGTCGCCGGTGTCGTAAAGGATTAGGCGGTCTTTATAGACCTCAACGGGCTGAAAGAGGTGCGCAGAGTGGCCCCAGAAGAGGTCACAGCCTGCATCTATAACGGCGTGTGCAAAATCAATAAAATCCCTTGAGGGGTATCTGACCATGTTGGGTCCCCAGTGAAACGTCGCTATTACAAAGTCACTCCACTCCCTCGCCCTTTCCAGGGCCTTTTGTACCCTGAAGAGATGCCCCTCATCGAGGTCGAGGCTGATAGGGACGTAATTCGTTCCAGGCGTGTCCTCGCCCGCCGCCCATACTGGCTCGTTGTCTGTAAAGGCAACGATACTTAACCTCTGCCCGCCCACCGTAAGAAACGCAGGCCTCTGGGCCTCTTCTATGTTCCTGCCAGCGCCGGCGTGAGATATACCAGCTCTATTTAAGACCTCTATAGTCTCTATAAGCCCCTCTTCCCTGAAATCCACGATATGATTATTGGCAAGGGATACGAAATCAATACTCGCAGCCTTTAACACCCTTACATTCTGGGGATTGGTGCGAAAGAAAAAGACCTTGGGTGTCTTTGTCCAACACCTATCGTGGGCGGTAATCGCACATTCAAGGTTTATTAACCTTAGGTCAGCCTCTCGTATGACAGGGAGCATGTCTCCCCAGGGGTAGGACGGGCCGTGAAAGGTTATGAACTCGTTCACGTTCCTGCCCAGCATAACGTCTCCGGTTATGGCAAGAGTAACCATACGGCTTCCTCTCTGAGGAATCTTTATTTTAGACGGGTCTCTTATACCGAGACCACTGAAAAAGTCTGTACAATTGTCATTCTGAGGGAGTGAAACGATCAAACAATCTTTCTAATGTAGCGTTGGAGCTTGCTCCAACGTTCAACGTGGCAGTAAACTGCCACGCTACATGCTTCGCCCAGAATGACAAGACGATGTTAGAAGACTTTTCCCAGAGCTCTCATTTTATTATTTTAACCCGTAATTGCGGTGGTTTTGAAGGATTATTAGTGGAATAGTGGGTACGTCGGGATAACATCTACAACCAGAAGTAATAGGGAAAAATGCAAGGTTAATATAAAAACAGGTACTGACGGCGTTACACCTGAGCGGCGCCTACGGCGATGCCGATTTCTTCATCCGTCAGGTAACAGGCCGGGTCGGGGGCCCACATGTCGCCGTAATATGCCTCTGCACGCGCCCTGAAGTTACCGCCGCAGATGTCCAGCCACTGACACTCCGCGCAGCGTCCCTTGAGGTGTGGTTTTTTATCCTTCAGCCGTGCCATGAGCGGATTGGATATGTCGTCCCATATCTCACTGAAGGGTCTGTCTTTTACGTTGCCCAGTATGACGTGTCTCCAGAATTGGTCAGGGTGTACAGCACCGTCCCAACTTATGCATGCCAGTCCCTTGCCCGAGCTGTTGCCCTCGTTCATTTGGAGGAGTTCATAAACCTCGGCGGCCCTCTTCGGGTTCTCTTTCTTCAGACGGAGGTAGAGATATGGCCCGTCTGCATGATTATCAACCGTTAAAACCTCAAGCTTACGGCCGCGGTCGTGCATCTCCCTGGTCTTATCCATGATAAGGTCTACCACCTGTCGCGTCTCCTCGTGGTCCAGGTCTTCTTTTATGAGTTTAGAACCTCTGCCGGCGTAGACCAGGTGATAGAAGCAGACCCTGGGAATTCCTTCATTGTAAATAAGCTCGAATATATCGGGTATGTCCTGCGCATTACCCTTATTTATGGTAAAGCGAAGCCCGACCTTTATTCCCTCGGCAAGACAATTCCTGATGCCCTGGACGGCCATGTCAAAGGCACCCGCCACGGCGCGGAAGCGGTCGTTAGTCTCTTTCATACCATCCAGGCTTACACCGACATAGGAGAGGCCCACGGACTTCAGTTCCTTCGCCTTTTCTCTGGTAATCAGGGTGCCGTTCGTGCTTATCACGGCCCTGAGGCCATTGCTCTTGGCGTGGTGGGCAAGTTCCAGCAAATCCCCCCTCATCAGCGGCTCACCGCCGGAGAATAGGATAACGGGTGCACCGTAATTGGCAAGGTCGTCAAGCATCGCCCTTGCCTCCGCCGTTGTCAGCTCACCGGGGTAATCTATGTCCCTCGACTGAGAGTAGCAGTGTATGCATCTCAGGTTACAGCGCTGGCCCACGTTCCAGACTACAACGGGTTTCTTGTCGCTGGAGAACTGAAGAAGGTGTGAAGGAAGTCTCTTGGACTGCCTGCCGTAGCGAAGCGCATCCGACGGTTCAACAGTCCCGCAGTATAATTTAGATATACCTATCATCTACCAACTACCCTCCCCTCTGCACGTATAAAAATCATTTATATCACAAAGACGTAGTTTCGGTCAAGGTGTCGTTCCTTATCTTAATGATAGAAAGATAGGTTATTTCCCCAGGGCGTACATTATACCGTTATCGCTTCCCACGTAGATTGCCCCATCCGCACCGATGGCAGGCGAACTGACGATGGAGGCGCCCGTGTCGTAGCTCCACTTTAGTTTGCCGTCGGACTGGATGGCGTACAGCTTGTTGTCCCATGAACCCACGTATACCGTACCAGCAGAATCTATGACCGGTGAAGAGGTTATGCCGTCGCCGGTGGAAAAAGTCCACTTCAGCTTACCGTCCCTAGTCAATGCGTATATCTTGCCGTCTTTTGCCCCAAAGACTACCGTACCGTCTGCGGCTATAGCCGGAGACGAATATATCCAGGAACCGGTATCAAACTTCCATCTCTGTTGACCGTTCGGATCTACGGCGAAGAGTGTCCCATTATTGGCCCCAAAATAAACCGTGCCGTCATCTCCAACGGACGGCGAAGAATCCACCTTATCTCCGGCAAGGAAGACCCATTTACCGGAACCATTCTTCGCGTCCACAGCATGGAGTTTTCTGTCTCTGGAGCCAACGTAAACGGTGCCGTCCTTCGATACGGCAGGAGAGGATATAACAATGCTGTCGCCGGTCTGATAGGTCCATCTGGGGACCCCGTCCGAACCAATGGCGTAGAGTTTGCCGTCCCAGCTACCTATGTAAACGGTTCCGTCCGGACCTATGTTGGGAGAAGACATTATGGCTCCGCCGGTTCTAAACTTCCATTTCTCTTTCATGTCATCCCCAATAGCATACAGAAAATTGTTGGTATCACCCACGTAGATAGTGCCTGAGCCGTCAATTGCCGGAGTTGAAAAGATGTTGCTCTTTGTGGAAAAGAACCACTTCGCGTGGCCGTCGGGTCCTATTGCATACACATTCCCGTCCAGTCCACCAAAGTAGACAATCCCATCACCGCTCACCGTAGGAGATGAGACAATCTGGTCGTTTGTGGGATACGTCCATTTACACTCTGCCGTATCGGTTCCCTTATACTCACTCCTGCCCGTGTGTTGGTAGTCATGCTTGAACACAGGAAACGGGCTATCCATCGCCCGTGCCTTGAGCTCATACGCGCCTCCACTCAGGACCAGAACAAAGCTTGTCAAACAACAAAGGCGCACTATGCACCTAAGCATAGTCTTTCCCATACTTCTCTCCCTCCACATTGTGGTGGTGTCTCATTAAGGGATTATAAGAATCTCCCCCGGCTTAACCGTCTCCCTGCCTGACAGAGACCTCTTGTTGGCATCGTATATCATCTTCCACTTAGACTCGTCGTTGTAGTACATCTTGGCCAGACTCCGAAGCGTATCGCCGCCCTGCACCCTGTGGGCCATACCGGGTGAACTGCTCCTGCTGAGGGAAGCCTTCTTCACTACGGGTTGCTGTTGCTGCTGCTTAACCTTAAGCTCGGGGGATGGAATTGTCAATTTCTGACCCACAAACAACACATCTTTGTTCGACAGGCCGTTTGCATCGAATATTAACATCCACTTGGAGCCGTCCCCGTAGTGCTCCTTCGCAATGCTCGTAAGCGTGTCACTGGACTTAACCGCGTGAACCTTAGGATAGGTACCTGCAGACGACTTCTCTGGAGCACCTCCAGCCACCGCACTTTTAACCATACCCGTGCCTTCCGAGGAAGATTCAGTCGTGGGAGGGTTTTCCAGCACTTTTCCCGGCAGACCTCTCATGAGGTGTTGCACCGTTGAGGATTCTCCAAGCATCCCTTCCGCCGTCTTACCGGGGGTCTGCGCCTGTGCTACTATACCTTCCGTTCTAACGGATACATCTTGCTCATAACGAAACTCTACCTGCGGGTCTAATACCTTCTCTTTTGACACATCTAAGTCAGGCGTTCCCAGTGGCCGCTCCTCAGCCTGCACTACCACTTCAGCCTCCGAAACCTCTTCGGCCCGTAGAACTGTTTCTACACTGGGAGCTTTTTGAGAAAACTGAGCCTTCTTAGCCTGCGGCACGCCTGCAGGCGCATCCGTTTTCTTCCCTTCTCCAACCTTCAACCCAATAAAAACACCCATTACCGAGAAACAAGCAACTGCTATACCTATACCGACCTGTGTCTCCCATCTCCTGATAATACTCTTCCTTTCCGTAATCATAACGCCTCCCAGAAACAAAAAAGGCGCCACCCCTTTTTTTCTAATCTTCTTCTACGCCCTGTGTGGACGAACCTTGCCGCCTCCGCCAAGCAACCCCTTAAGCACCTTCCAAGGAATCCACAGGGGCGCACTCAACACCAAAAACAGCGCGCTAAAGCCCTTTCTCACTGTTGACCAATAGACAAGAATCGGGCTCGCAATAAATATGGAAGAATATGTCCCGACTACCACACCTATCATCATAACAAACGCAAAACCGTGTATCTCGCTGCCTCCCAGAAAATAAAGAGATACTACCGTAAAAAACGTGGTCATAGACGTTATTACCGTCCGACTCAAGGTCTGGTTTATACTATCATTAACCAGATTTTTATCCACAGTCTTTTTCCCCGCCATGTTTTCCCTTATCCGGTCAAACACCACAATGGTGTCATTAAGTGAATAACCGATGAGCGTAAGGAAAGAGGCTATCATAGCGAGATTTATTTTCACGTCGCCAAAAACAGTGGGATAAAGGTCTGCCACCGCCACAGCCCCCGCAGTAAAGAGCACGTCATGTATGAGGGCAATGACAGCGGCAACGCCAAACTTAACCTCGCCGAAGCGAATCCATATGTAAATGATAATAGCCGCTAGGGCAAATATAAGGGCTAAGGATGCCCTGTTCTTCATCTCTCCGGCAACCGTTGAACCGATGCTTACCACCCTCTTCAGGGGTTCTGTCACCGTAAAGACCTCGGACAGGGTCGTCTTCATCGCATCAACGTCGGCGGTCTTTATGCTGACCTTCACCGACTCATAGGCCTTTCCCGGCTCCAGGGTTTCTGCCAAGGCACCGGCATACCCGGACCTCGACATTATATCCTCCAGCCTCTCCTTCACCACAGGCTTACTAAAGGTCATAAGCATCAAAGACTTCACCTCTTCACCCGAAGCAGGCGAACTGCCTTCCTGTCCCGTGGCGGCAGACCCTTCCACGCCCGCCGTCTCCGACAGCTTCTTAAAGCCTACCTCAATCTTCTCCTGGAAGAGATTATCTTTAAAGGCTGCAATTATATCCTCACTGATTTTCTCCTGGATTTTACTGGCGCTGAGAGGATTCATCTCCGCCGCAAATGACTTAGATGGCGCACCCAGAGATACTATCTTGGTAGCGCCAAGCCCCGCAAGCCGTTCTCTCAGTGCCTGTTCCTCCTGAGGGCTGTCCAACTCTATTATTAGAGAGGTCTCTGTTGGGAAGGTAAATGCAGGGAGCTTAACGGTCTTCTCCACGCCATCCCTTATGAGCGGCAAGGTGTCCTTCAGGCTGAGTATCTCAAGCCTTGAACTGAGTTGTTTCCTCGCCCTTTCTTCACGTATGGTAACGGTAACGTCGGCAAAACCCCTTTTCCCCAGTTCCAGTTCCATGAGCCTCGGGTCTACAGGTCTGTCAAGGTCCAGCGCAAGTGTACCCTGTGCAACAGGCGTAGCATCAGGCGCAACGGTGCGCGGCGACAGCTCCCTCATCTCCCCAAAGGTAAGGTTCACCTCGCTAAAGGCCAGGCCGGGTATACCCTGGGAAAGTGACTTCACGGCCTCAACCCGCGTACCCGCATCCTTCAAGGCAGGTACGGTAACCTCGAAACGCTTGGTAGATACCCCGATGGGCGAAATATAGACAATGTCGTCGTCTGTATATTCTATCTCGGCAAGCCGCCTTCTCAGGTCCGACTCCTCCATCGGGTCTTTCAGCGTCAGATTTAAGGTCGTGGGCGTTGCACCAAACGTCAGGTTCTCGAACCGGTCTTTAAAGGCCTTTTTGATGTCGCTTTCTAATTTCTCTCCAGCCTTTTCGCCGCTTATACCCTTTATCCTTATTCCAAACTCCGAAGTCTCAGCTGCGGCCGCGGCGGCGGTGCTCCAGATGCCCTGGACCTCTGCATCACCATAACCCAACTGGACCAGTGTACTCCTTACGTCCCCGGTCGGTTCGGGGTTGGCTAATTGCAGATGCACCAGCGTACCGCCCGTAAAGTCTATATCATACTTCTCTATACCCCGCCACTTAAACACCGCTAACCCAAGGACAATTACCGCGATGGACATCAAAACCGCTACCCTAAAGAACCCTAATAGTTCCAGGTTGGGTCTCTGGAAGAGCCGTAACATCCTAAATGCCTTCATGTCCAGGACCTCAAAGATCACCCTGGTAACGAATATTGCCGTAAAGAGGTTCACAACAAGACCGATTGCCAGGATTATACCAAAGCCCTTAACGGGTCCTGTCCCTACGGCATAAAGTATGAGCGCCGTAATCAGTGTGGTCAGGTTTGAGTCAATAATGGTGGTGAATGCCCTGTCGTAACCAGTCTTAAGCGCCTGTGGTATTGCCTTGCCTTTATCTTTTTCCTCCCTGATCCTCTCGAAGATCAGCACGTTGGCATCAACCGCCATACCCACAAGCAGCACCAATCCGGCAATACCGGGGAGTGTGAGAGTAGCCCCTAAAAGCGCCAGTATGCCTATGACGAGAAAGATATTCAGCGCCAGCGCCAGATTGGCAACCAGTCCTGCGCCAAGGTAATATAAACCCATAAAGGCTACTACAACGGCGCCGCCCACCATACCGGCCATAAGCCCGTGTCTTATAGAGTCTTTGCCCAGGCTGGGACCGACGCTCATCTCCATCTCCAGTTCAAGGTCGGCCGGAAGGCTCCCCGCCCTCATGACTGCCAGAAGGTTATTGACATCATCCTGCGTGAAATTACCCTCGATAATACCCCTGCCCGGTATACGCTCGCGGATGACCGGTGCAGAGTAAAGGATGTCGTCAAGGATAATGGCCAGCGGCTTACCGATGTTCCTCTCGGTGAGCTGGCCGAATTTTGCCTTACCCTCGGTGTTAAATTCAAAGCCCACCACGGGTTGGACGTTCTGGCGGTCGGGATAAACCCTGGCTAAACTCTCTCCTGTAAGCTCTATCTTATTCCTTACCAGGTACCACTCTTCGTTAAGCTCGCCTGCCTCTCCCCTCTTTTTCCTGATCCAGTGTTTATAATAACCTGGGACCGGTTTTCCCTGTACGGCGTCATTGTACTCCGGTGCGTTCTTTGGTGCGGCGAGCCGGAACTCGAGTTTACCCAGACGCACAATCCTGTCCTTGAGCTGCTCTATCTCATAACGGGTAGCCCCCGGGACCTGGATGAGGATGCGGTGGAATCCCTGCTCCTGTATCCTGTATTCCATTACGCCCCTGGGGTCTATCCTCTTCTTTAATACGTTTATTACCTCCTGGGTAATACCGGGTCTATCCTCACCAGCCGCCACCCGCACCTGATAGATGAGCTCAGACCCTCCCCTGAGGTCCAGGCCAAGTTTCACCCTGCCCTTGGCCATTTCTTCTACCACTTTTTCCGTTATTTTCTTGCCCCCAGCATCCACTCCCTCCTTGACGACAACCTCCTTACGGATAGGTTCTCCCATCAGGAAGGCCATCCACGACTCCTCCATCACTTCTCGTTCCACGACCTTTCCATCCACTTCCTTTATCTTCTCGACCCTCATCACCTTATCCCTGGGCGGGTAGAGGGCAAATAGGGCAAGGGCAATCAATACAGCTATGAGCGGTATCTTCCAGCGATAGATTTCCTTAGGCATCTCTCTTATTCCTTGTCTTCCTCATGTAGTCTCTCGTTCTCACCGTGACGGGGATTCACGGTATGCTTAATCTTCATCCCCTTTTTCTTCCCTGTGTATCACCGACGTTACGGAGTCTCTCTCAATCTTTACCTTTACATCTTTGATCTTGTCTATCAGAAGCAAAAGTTCTGTTTCTTTAACGTTAAGGACAACGCCATGTATGCCCCCGGCCGTTATCACCCTGTCATTCTTTTTTATGCCTGCAAGCATCTCCTGTCTCTCTGCATCCTTTACCCTCTGGGGCCTGAGGATAAACAAATAGATGACAAGCGCCATTATCATAAACGGCACCATCGTGGTCCAGAGCGCAGAGGGCGGTGCAGGTGCCTGAGCTAGAAAAATCATTTACTATCCTCCTTTTCTTGGACCTCAAGGAACTTCTCTTTAAACCTCACAAAGGTGCCGGCAAGGACGGCCTCGCGGATACCGCGCATCATTTCTTGGAAAAAATACACATTATGCAACGATACCAGCGTCAAAGCCAGTATCTCTCCCGCAAAAAATAGATGGCGCAGATACGCGCGGGAGAAAGTCCTGCACGTGTAGCAGTCACAGGTATCGTCCAGGGGTCTTTTGTCCTCCCTATAGATACTGTTAAAGAGTTTTATTTTCCCACCCTTAGTAAAGGCGCAGCCATTGCGTCCATTGCGCGTAGGCAGTACGCAGTCAAACATGTCTACCCCATGTTCAACCGCATCGAGGATGTCCGCCGGAGAACCTACACCCATGAGGTAGCGCGGTTTATCCCACGGAAGTTTTTCCACGGTGTAACCCAGTACTTCATTCATAAGATACCTGCCTTCTCCCACACTTAAACCCCCAACGGCATAGCCGTCCAAGTCCATCTCACCCAGACGTTCCACACTCTCCTGGCGCAGCTCCCTAAACACACTGCCCTGGACTATCCCAAAGAGGGCCTGACCATTTGACTCCCTCTTAGATAAGGCGGCAAGGCACCTCCGGGTCCATCTATCGGTCCTGAGCATGGCCTCCTTCGCATCATCTCGTTCACACGGATAAGGCACACACTGGTCGAACGGCATCATGATGTCGCTGCCCAGGGCTATTTGGATGTCTATAACCCTCTCCGGACTGAAGAATATGCGCTCTCCCGTAAAAGGGGAGGAAAACTCCACACCCTCGTCCGAGGTCCTGCTGATATTCCTCAGGGAAAAGACCTGATACCCACCGCTGTCTGTAACAATGGTCCTGTCCCAACCCATGAAGCGGTGAATACCTCCCATGTCCTTTATAATCTGCTCACCGGGCCTGAGGCTCAGGTGATACGCATTACATATAATAGCCTCCACTCCCAGTTCCCTAAGCTGGACAGGCGTCAACGTCTTTACGGTCGCCTGGGTCCCAACGGGCATAAATACCGGGGTCTTTACGGTCCCGTGAGACGTCTCCATCTCACCGCATCTCGCCTTCGAACGGTTGTCTGCTCTAAGTATCCTGAACCGCAAAAGTAGGCCCCTCTACCTGCCCACACTTCCAATTACATCTGACGAACCGGCAGGCGAGTGCATCCTGGCTATTGATATACCTGTACGAACTCTACCCCGGGATAATAGTGTCTTAATATCTGGTACCACCGATAACCGCCCTCCGCCATCTTTTGCGCACCATATTGGCACATGCCTACACCGTGTCCCCATCCACTTCCCTTGAATTTTATCTCATTACCTGCATCCTGTGCAGTGAAGGCGGTGGAGAAAATGGTGTTGGGACCTACCAGGAGCCTAAACTCGTTTGCTCCCATTTTCAGGTCTCCGTTGGAATACTTTATCTCGACAGTAGAACAGTGCCCGCCAGGCCCCGGGTCTACAGGCGTTACGGTCGAAATCCCCTTTATCCCGGGATACGCCTTATTTAGTTTCTTTTCAGTGTCCGCCTTGTTAATATCCGCTTCCCATGCGTAGTATTTAGACCCGTTGCAGAAGCCACACCCTACGCCGCTGAGGGGCAATATGTCTTTATCCCCAAACACGTGGGCAGCGTCCTCAGTATGGCCGCCGCAGGTACTGTGAAAATAGGCAGAGAATACCCTGCCGTCGTAGAACATGACTATGCCCCTGGTCTCCGCAACTATCTTGTTCAGTCTCCAACTCTCGTTTTTGGTCCCTTGGTACGCCAGATGTAAGGCGCTGAAGTCCTTGTTCTCGGTTTTCCGATAAAGCACATAAGTTCTGATGGATACGGCCTGGGCCATCAGGGCCTCTTTGTCCCAATAGCTGGGCATCTCACTCCCCAAGACACCCTGGACGTATTCCTCTACGTTGAGACGGTTCACCGCCTTCAGCCGGTTCGGAGGCTCTGCGGCTAAGGAAATCTCTCCTCGGTAACGGGTCCCGTTCAACTCCACCGCACCGTCCCTCCGACTTATCATCTTAACTCCGGCGGCACGAAACCGCTCTTTTCCAAATATCAACTCGTCGCCGCGGAAGGACGCCGTTGTCTCGTCAAGTTTATCTCCCCAAAGGAGCGTCTTGCCGCTGTGCAGGTCAACCATCCTGTATGGTGCGTGCACCGCCAATTTGACGACGTCTGCGTCCTTCAACAACACTATCTGCACCTCCGGCGGTGTTGGCCAACGGGCCTCGTACTTATATTCTTGGGTTGGTCTCCCACACGATGAGAGACAGAGGATCAATACCAGAAGTAACGCCTCTCTTGGGTGGTTACACCTGCGGCCAGCTCTCAGACTAGAACCTCCTCATCATCCATCGAAACCGTAACAGAACGCCACCCTCTTACAGACTTATGCCGAGACGTTTAACTCTCCCTTATAAAGATATTTATTGGTGGGCCCGTAGCGCTCGGACTCGCTAAATATACATCCACAATAAGACTGCAGGTAAAGACATTTCTTTCTGGCAGTCTCGCGGCTTTCGGCGTATAGGTGACGATAATCCGTATAATAGAAAGGAAGTCCCTCTTTACGCGAAACCTCTTCTCCCGTCTTTTTAAGAAGCTCGTGCCTCTGTCTGGCGCTGAATAGTAATGCTGTACTAAAGGCGTCGAAGCCGTTCTGGCGGGCATACCTGGCCGTGGCAACGAGTCTCATATGGTAGCAGTCACCGCACCTCTGTGGTGCATCATGATGTTCGATTGTGTTAAGGAACTCGTTCAACCCGTAATCCTCACAATAATGAACACGCATGGGAGAGGATTCCTGGTAGACCTTCACCGACTTCAACCTCCTGCGAAACTCCAGCAGTGGATGTATGTTGGGATTATAGAAAAAGCCCTCTATTTCTATGCCGTCTTTCTTCAACTCTTCTACCGGGATGCAGAGGCAAGGGGAACAGCATATGTGAAGCAGCAGCCTCATGCGCCAGCGCCCTTGTGTACCGACAATAACGAAAGCTGTCCGTTGGTTTGGGCAGGCATCGGCTGCCCCAGACAGGAATAGGTGCGCTCCGTCGCCCTCCTCCCCTTCGGCGTTCTTGTTAAGAAACCCGCCTTAAGCAGGTAGGGTTCCACCATGTCCACCAGGGTATCCGGCTCCTCATGGAGAACCGCCGCTATCGCCTCTAATCCCACCGGACCACCTTTATAATTATAGATTATCGTCTCCAAGAATTTTCGGTCCAATATAGAAAGCCCTTCCTCGTCAATACCCTCCAAACGAAGGGCATCGCACGCAACGGCCTTCGTTATCACACCACCCGCCTTCACCTCGGCGTAGTCCCTGACCCTCCTGAGGACCCGGTTGGCTATCCTGGGCGTACCGCGTGACCGTTTTGCAATCTCCAGCACGCCATCCTCCTCAATGGTTACGCCAAGAAGAGACGCAGAGCGCTCCACCACCTTTGAAAGCTCCTCAACGGTGTAAAAATCCAACCCCCTCTGTATCCCAAACCTTTCCCTAAGCGGCGAGGATAAGAGGCCCGCCCTTGTAGTCGCACCCACCAGGGTAAACTCTTCCAGCCTGGAGCGATAGCTACGGGCATTCGTACCCTTGTCAAAGACAATGTTTATATAGAAATCCTCCATGGCTGAATACAGATGTTCCTCTACCGCCTTCGGCAGGCGGTGAATCTCATCTATGAAAAGAACGTCCCCCTTTTTCAGATTTGTCAATATGCCGATCAAATCCCCACCCTTCTCAATTGCGGGACCGGATGTGGTGACTATATCCGCCTCCATCTCTGCGGCAATTATGTTAGCAAGCGTCGTCTTACCCAATCCGGGCGGACCAAAGAGAAGGACGTGGTCCACTGCATCAGCCCTCTTCCTTGCAGCCTCTATGGCAATCTTGAAGGATTCCACTACCTGCGACTGGCCGATATATTCCGACAACCTCCCAGGCCTGAGGCTACAGGCTTTTTTCTCATCGGATGCAGAGGCCGAGTGTAAGGTCTCACAGGTTTCCGGTAGCACTTTTATGAGCTCCTATGCCAACGACACGCAATTTCCCCTCACCTGCATCATACCTTTACGTCTTTTGACTCTTATAAACCTCTTCAAACAACTCCTCAGGAGAACTGATTTGCGGGCATCTCTGTATGGCCGCTTCGACCATCTTACTTGCCTCTCCAGACTTGTACCCAAGCTGTCTAACCAGTACATCCACCACTTGCTTTTGCAAATCTTTTGGTTCGCCGACCGCGGATGGTCCTTCTTCACTCATCAGGGCATATTTTGCCACCTTACCATTAAGCTCGGCAACAATCTTTTCCGCAATACGCTTCCCAACCCCCTTGAGTTTTCCCAAGGTAGATATATCCTTATCCTCAATGGCCCTGGCTACCCTGCTTACAGGTATCGTCAAGGCATCTACTGCGGTCGCGATTCCTATGCGGTGTACGGTAAGAAGCTTCTCAAAGAACTCCCTCTCGGGTTCACTATTAAACCCTACAAGGACAGGTTTAGGTTGCCTTTCCGCTTGTTGATAAGAAATGAATAGCTCTACTTCTTCACCAACCTCTTTTTTGTTATACACTGACCTTATTATTGCAGGCAGTCTGACCTCGTATCCAACACCATTTGTTAGTAAAACTATTCGGTCGTCTTCCTTTTTTAACAGTATTCCTTTTAGATACCGTATCACGTGATATAAAAGGCGGCCTTTCGCCAAAAAGACTCGCGGAGAGCAACCATCGGTAGAGGGTATGATGCATTTATCAGACAAATCAAGGCTTTATCTTCAGGGCCAATTGAACCAGCCACCCCTGGATAAACCCGTTAAGGCCAGGGCCAAAGCGTCCGAGACATGACTCGACCCGGCTGGAGCGTCTATCTTCAATATCCTTCTCACCGCATTTTCTACCTGTACCTTACCCGCGCCGCCATTACCGGTAAGCGCCAATTTTGCCTCAGACGGTCTTACCTCAGAAATATCTACGTTCAGATTGCTGGCCGCAAGACTTATGACACCTCTCACCTCTCCCAGTTGAAGCGCGGCCTTAGGATACTTCACGTTAACAAACGCGTCTTCTATAACCACTAGATTTGGCGACCACTTGTGGATTACCTCGCATACGCGGTTGTATATAATGCCCAATCTCTCAGGGGCAGCGAGCCTTGAATCCGTTTTTATACAACCATAATCATTTATCCGTCCACCTCTGTCGAGGACCTCCACCACGGCAAAACCAGTAACCGCAAGGCCTGGATCAATACCTAACGCCCGCACCGCCACAGTGTGCAACACCCTCTTTCAAGAAGATTCTCGAATCAATCCCCCTCACCATTATAAAAAAAAGAAGAACAGTCCGCTGGGCGTCTCTCTCTTTAATCACCCTGTTCCTTTAACTTCAAACCATGTAGACCCAGCTTCTCTTTTACCTCCTCCAGATATATATTCTTAAATGTCTTATGAGAGAGGAGCTTTTCTTCGGACATGGATACAAGCTCGCCAACGGTCCCAATCCCAATCTTCCCCAAGGTCTTCAGCGTGCGAGCGGACAACTCTAACGCAGATAGAGGGTTCTCCAATATCCCAACCTCTCCGGTGTAGCCTATGGGTGGACCCAAGAACGGCCTGTTTATATTCAGTGCCTGCCCCAGGGACAATCCCTTTTGTGCAAGCACGTTCTTTATCTCATTCAAGGAAGTCTCGCCAAAATTCTTGTAAGACAGCAGGTCTGCTTCCGTTACCATGGTAAGGTCCTTTAACGTGGTGATATTCATCCGCTCCAGGCAGTTCCTGCTTCTCACCGAGAGTTCAAAATCAGATATTGGTATGTTAAGGACCTCGCTCTCTCTGTCCCTCGCCCTTAACCTCTCTTCATCGTAGTGCATATTTAGGGCAGCCTTTGCATCCTTTAGATAAAGGCCTGCCTTTTTGTTGTGCGGATCCACCCTAAGTACGGTCTCGAAGCATGAGACCGCTTTTCCATAATCCCCACGGTCTTCATACATTGTGCCAAGATTAATATATACGTTGATAAATATGGGTGAGAGACTCTCGCATTTTTCATAATACTCGACGGCCTTATCGTCCTCTCCCTCAAGGTCATAATTGTAGGCGACACGAAAGAGGGTCCCCGGATGCTCGGGATTGAGCTCTAACGCTTTTTCGTAATGGGACATAGCCTCGACATACTCCCCTGCCTCCTCCAGACAATAACCCCATTGATAGTGTAACTCGGCCTCTTGTTCATACGATTTAGATAGCTGCTCCACCCTCTTCAGAGCCTCTTTAAGCATGCCAGCCTTCCTCTTTACGCCCACAAGGTCCATCTCCAGGTCGAATTCCTTTTCATCATCCTTTCTCGACCTCTCAAGGCACTCCAGGGCCTTCTCATATTCCCCTAATTCCTCGTAGCATTTCCCCAGATAATAAGCGGCAATCTTCCGTGTCTTTACCTCATCCAAGGCAGCTACGGCCTCCTTAGTACGTCCCAACAGCCAAAGGCCGATGCCCAGGCCCTGGTGCAACATCTTCTTCTTCGCAGCGTCCCGGCTATTCTTTATAGCTTGTGAGAGGCTTTCTACCTCCTTCTCAAGCTTATCCTTTTCCTCTACAGAGGCGTAAGCCTTTTGTTTCAATGATGTTACATCGTCCCTGGAAATATTCTCGGATTCCAATATACTTATGTCTATCGTCGCTATATCCATTTACCCCTCTCCTCAAAACAGCAATGCACATAAAGCACCATCCTCTCGAAACGCTTTTTCTCCACGGAAACATTACTCACAAATGGCAGAAACCAAGAGGTAGGTTGTAACATGTAATCTCTAATCATTTTGTGAATGGCAAATATATGCAATACAGGTCAGAATTGCAACTAAAATTTATCTCATTTACGGATTTGACTGTACACTAAGTATATGATATAGTATCGCTTGAAGAGAAACACCCCCTTTGTAAGAGACAATATTAAACAACCGCTTGGGGGACAAGACTCACGAAGCCCATCCATATAAAAAATCTCTCTTTTGGGCCTGACATGCCTCTGGCTGTTGTGGCCGGCCCCTGTGTAATTGAATCAAGGGAAACCTGCCTTAAAATAGCAAAGCGGCTAAAGGAGTTAGTTCACGGCCTAGGTCTCCCCTTTGTATTCAAGGCATCTTATGATAAGGCAAACAGGAGTTCCATACACTCATTCCGCGGGCCGGGGCTTGATAAAGGCCTGGAAATACTTCATGAAATAAGGTCTTCGCTGGACGTCCCCGTTCTTTCGGATGTCCACAGTCCATGGGAGGTAGAAAAGGCCGCCAAGGTCCTGGATATTATACAAATACCGGCCCTTCTTTGTCGTCAAACGGACCTTATCCTATCCGCAGCGGAAACCGGCAAACCTATAAACGTCAAAAAGGGGCAATTTATGGCACCCTGGGATATGAAGCTGGTGGCTGAAAAGATACTCAGCACAGGTAACGATAATATAATCTTCACCGAGAGGGGCACTACCTTCGGATACAACAATTTGGTCAGCGACATGCGGGCAATAGTAATATTAAAAGGGATGGGCTATCCCGTACTCTTCGATGCAACACATAGTGTGCAGCTTCCTGGTGGACAGGAACGTTGTTCGGGCGGGGATAGGCGCATGGTAGAGCCTCTCGCCAGGGCAGCCGTAGCCGCAGGCGCCGATGGCCTCTTTCTCGAGGTCCATGAACAGCCGGAAAAGGCATTATGCGACCCGGCAACCATGCTGCCCGTTGATGCACTGTTTGACATGTTGAAAAAATTGAAGAAAATACGAGAGGTTGTCCAGGAAGACGTCAGGGACACTTCTACCTAAGCGGAGGTCCCTCAATTGCGTCTTAGAGACATCACAAGGACACCCAGGCGATTCCAGCGACTCTCCCACATACTTCAGGTGCTTGTGAGACACGGCTTCGGTCACATGGTTTCAGGTCTCAGGCTCGGTGAGCATCTGCCCATCGGGAAGCGATTCATCGAGAAGCGGATAGCCCTGGAAGAAACGTCTCTTGCCGCACGCATCGTACTGGTATTACAAGAACTTGGACCCACGTACGTAAAACTGGGCCAGATGCTCTCTACCAGGCCCGACATCCTGCCGTCGGAATTCATCCAAGAACTTCGCAAGCTGCAGAAAGACGTTAAATCCTTCGACCCAAAGCTTGCCAAAACCATCATCGAAAAAGAACTAAAAAAGCCCATTAAAGAACTCTTCAGCACCTTTCAGGACACCCCGATAGCCTGCGGTTCCATTGCCCAGGTACATGCCGCAACCCTGCCCGATGACACAGAGGTTGTGGTAAAAGTAAAACGACCCGACATCGAGCAGATAATCAGGGATGACATGGACCTGCTTACACTCATAGCCGAGAGGGCCGAGGGTATAGAGGAGCTTAAGCCGTTTCGGCCAGTTATGCTGGTAGGGGAATTCAACCGCGTCATACAAAATGAGCTCGACTTTATTACGGAGGCGTCCAATACCGCCAAGTTCTATAACCTGTACCGTGACAAAGAAAATGTCCGCATCCCAAAGCTGTACTGGGACCTTACAACGTCAAGCGTATTAACCATGCAGAGGTTTAAGGACATCAGCCTTTGCGATATGAAAACCATCGAGGAAAAAGGGGTTAACACCAGAAGACTGGCTGCGGAACTCCTGACAAGCTTCGTGGAACAATATTTCAAGGCCGGCATATTCCACGCTGACCCACACCCAGGCAATCTCATGGTCTCAGAGCTCGGGACCATATCCATGATGGACTTTGGCATGGTCGGCTATGTAACAGAGGACCTGAGGAGTCAGCTCACAACCGCCTTGTTCGCCCTGCTGAGAAAGGACATGGACCTCTATGTAGAAATATTTATGGACATAGGCGCCATTCCTTCGTACAACTCCAAAAATATAGACGCCCTGAAGGCTTCCCTATTGGAGACCCTGGAGAAATACAGGGGCATACCCCTGGAGAGGATAGACCTCAGGAACGCCTTCCATGACCTGATGCGGGTATCGCGGGAATATGCCCTCGTGCTGCCAAGAGACTTCGTTCTGCTCGGAAAGTCCTTCGTCACCGTTACCGGCATGGCCAGACAACTCGACCCCAAACTCGACCTCCAAAAAATGATAACACCCGTCGCCAAGGACCTGCTTAGGGAACGTCTCTCGCCTGAGCATATCAGGAGAATGGCCGGTGATGCCTCCTGGCACCTGACAAATCTGTTGGCCCAGGGTCCCAAGGAGATGAGGCAGATAATACGAAAACTGCTCGCCGGTAAGATAGAGGTGTCGCTAAGGCACGTCGAGCTTGAGTACTTCGCATACGAACTTGACCGTTCAAGCAACCGCCTGGCGCTCAGCATTATCTTGGCAGCCACGGTAATCGCATCCAGCCTGGTCATGATGGCGAAGATAGGACCTATGGTCATGAACGACATACCGTTGTTCGGCATACTCGGTTACCTCTTCTCCACCGTCATGGGCATCTGGCTGGCAATAGGGATACTGCGTTCGGGAAGACTTTGAGCAGATAAGACCTCTGAGAAAGTCAAAAATGGGTCTCCCCACAATTTAGTGAAAACTCACACGCCTATTTTTGGTGGAAAATTTTTTCAGAGTAACATATATTGAATAATTCTTGTAGGACTAAGATTTAGTCCCTTAGTCCGCCACAACTGGCAGTGGAAGATTTTCTGCCTGTCTGCCTGTAGAAGCAATTGTAGAAGAACGCATGGTGAGGTAGTCAACACCCACACCCTGTTATGCTTACAAAACAAAAGAAATTAAAGACAGAGAAATCCAAAGAGAGTGGATTCTGGAGGCGTCAGAGAAAGACGGCAGCGGCCCCTGTGCAGGAAGCCCACCACGAGTGGTACAAATTTGACACGGAAGAGGTGCTCCGCATCCTTGACAGCAATCCCAACGGCTTAAATGAGCAGGATGCCTCCGAAAGACTGAAGAAGTTTGGATTAAATGAAATCAAGGAAAAGAAGAAAACTCCGGCAATTATCCAGTTCCTCGTGCAGTTTACGCAAATTCTTATAATAATCCTGCTGATAGCCACTATTATATCAACAGTCATCGGAAAGTACCTCAATGCAATAGTTATCTCTGCAGTAGTCATACTGAATGT
>MHZB01000060.1 GCA_001828605.1 Planctomycetes bacterium RIFCSPLOWO2_12_FULL_50_35
AGGCCACCCTGGCCTTTTCTATGAGCAGGTCCACCAGCTCAGTTGAATTGCTTACAACCGTGCCGGCTATATTTCGCCGGTAGAGACCGGAAACGTTAGGAAAGACATAGAATGCCCCTTCCGGCATGGTGCAGGAAATGCCGTCCAGCCTCTTCAGCCTATTTACCATATACTTTCGTCTTTTGTCGAACTCCTCTACCATAAGTCTTACAGGCGTCTGGTCGCCTCGAAGGGCCTCCACGGCGGCCTTCTGGGCAATGGAGGTTGCACAGCTTGTCGTATGGTCCTGAAGCTTTATAACAGCTTTTATAATATTTTCTGGGCCCGCCGCGTAGCCCAGCCGCCAGCCTGTCATTGCATAGGACTTTGAAAAACCGTTCACTGTTATTACCTTCTTCATAAATTCGTCCCCGAAGGAGGCAAGGCTTACGTGCTTCATTCCGTCATATATTATCTTTTCGTAAATCTCGTCAGAGATAATATACAGCCCCTTCTCCACAGCGATGCCCGCCAACTCCCTCAGCTCTTTTTCCGTGTACACTACTCCGGTGGGATTACTGGGACTGTTTAGGATAAGCATCTTGGTCCGAGGTGTGATTGCCTTTCTCAAAGAGGCAGGTGTAATTTTGAATCCCGTATCATCACCGGTGTGGATGAATACGGGCGTAGCGCCGGCCATCTTTACCTGCTCCGGATAGCTTACCCAATATGGGCTGGGGATTATTACTTCATCCCCGCTCTCACAAAGCACCAATATAAGGTTGTGGATAGCTTGCTTTGCACCCATAGACACCACGACTTGGGTAGGGGAGTATCGAAGGCCATTGTCCCGCCATAACTTTTCACAGATGGCTTCTCTAAGGTCTGGAATTCCGGAGGTCGGTGTATATTTGGTAAAGCCTTCTTTTATGGCTTTTATGGCTGCGTCCGCGATGTTCTTGGGGGTATCAAAGTCAGGCTCTCCCATGCCAAAACCGATGACGCTGATGCCCTCCTGGGCCATATTGTTTACCTTGGTACTTATTTTGATGGTACCGGAGGGCGCTATATTTTCGGCAATTCTTGATAAGGTCATTTCTTTGCTTCGCTATGTATGAAAGGTAGTCGTAACAGAAATGCTCACCAAAGTTTAACAAATCGTAAGGTTGCTGTCAAATCCCTTTGCTTATATTCTTTCTAGGCATCTATGCTGCGGGCGGGGACTTGGGGAAGTAGCCGTATTTTTACCGGCTTAGTATCTGCAACCGGCAGGAAGCACGGATATATACATTGTCTGCAAGGTCTTGGACACTTTAGGGACGTATTTTGCAGGAGAGGTTACGGATATTCCTGAAGTGCCTGTATACCAAGGTAGACTAAGATTCCCGGGAATAGATTCTGTCTCCGTAAATGGGTTGGAGCCGTAATAGTTCGATGTTCTTAAGGGTTAGATATACCTTCTTATCATATAGGCCCTTTTTAACTTCTTGATCCAGGTACTCAATTACTTTTGCATGCGATGATGCCCTGCGGTAGGGTCTGTCTATTGCCACAAGTGCGTCGTATGTGTCTACTATCGCAAGAATCCTTGCGATAGTAGACATTTCTAATCCATGATGTCTTTCAGGGTAACCGCTTCCGTCGAGCCTTTCGTGGTGCATGGCGGCGATTAGCGGTATATCACTCCATTCTTTTGGCCAATGCATCTTATGCAAAATTTCTTTGGTATGAATTGCATGTTGTTTAATTGCGGCGTACTCCCGGTCATCAAGTTTGCCGGGTTTAAGAAGTACGGCATCCGGCACGCCGATCTTTCCGATGTCATGGAGCAGTGCGCTATATTCGACGACAGTCTGCTCGGTTTCCGAAAGCCTCATCTCTTGTGCCATAAGCAGACACAGCTTGCTTACACGGGCGGAGTGCCCCGCCGTTGCAGGGTCTCTTTTATCAATGGCGCTGGTAATCATCTCCACGGCGCTTTTAAAGGTCTTCTCCCGTTCTCTGTATAGGTGGGCGTTTTCTATGGAGATCGCGACATACGATGCGAACGTTCTTATGAACGACTCATCATTGGCCGTAAAGGACGGGTGCTTATTAACCAGCTGAATTACCCCGATTATCAGGTTTTCGTGGTTTCTAATGGGTGCGGAGAGCAAGGAGCGTGTGATGAACCCGTTTCGGACATCAAAGCGCTGGTCGAAAAAGGGACACTGGTAGGCATCCGTGCAGTTATAGACCTTACCTGTCTTGACCACGTGACCTGCCACCCCAGCCCCTATGGGTAACGTGATTTCTTCCGTTTCCAGCCCGTGGGCAATGTAGCTGGTTAGAATTCCTTTTTTGTGGTCAATCAGGTATAGGGTACCTCGCTCTGCACCGGTAATTCGGACAGCTTCATCTACTATACCAGAGAGAAGCCTGGGTAGATTCTGGACTTGTAGTAACTTTGGAGGATTAAATAAGGACAAAAAGCTGCCAAGACTTTCTTGAGCGCGAGAAACACTGGCGGACCCTGATACTTGAGAGGCTAGTAGACTAGGATTCTTCTTTAGCTGCATTGAGTGACCCTCTTGGCAATTGTTTCAAAAAGTCATTGTGCCACCATGTAATATCTTATTTATCAGTAGAGGAGACCTCTGAAAAACTTCGTAAAGCTGTCATTCTGAGGGAGCAAAACGACCGAAGTGTAGCGTGGCAGCTTGCTCCAACGTTCAACGTGGCAGCAAGCTGCCACGCTACACAAGCCAGATTCTTCGCTTCGCTCAGAATGATAGCGTATGACAAAATGACTTTTTTAGAGGTCTCTGGAGAAATATCTGGTTCTAATAGCTTAAGTTGAAAGACATCAAAATGCGTACCAAAAGAACAAAATTGTTTAAAGGCAGATTATCTATACTATAGCATTGCTACAAATGCTTTAGCTTGTATTACTTAAGCAGTTATCTCCCATCTTTGGCTGCTGGGAAATAATTCTACGTATTTGGACTTTTTTGCAGGACAAAATAGATCCGTCCTACAAACTTTGATGATTTAACTACAAAATTTGTAGATGTAAGTCGTATTTTTGCCGCATAACAAAACCTCCTGATGTTTGCTTAAGGCACAGACACCTCGGAAAAGGATGAGACCTCAAAAAAAGTGTTGCTCTACAGTGTTCAAACCCGAGTCTCCCTCATCCTTGAGGGGGAGTAGTCTGCACACTTTTACGGAGGCCGCAGGGTATTTTTGAGAGACGCCTGGTTTTCAGACCTCTCCTACTTGAATATTCGGGACAATTTATATATATTTGACTGGCTTATACTATGAATTTGATTACTTACCCTATGAAGGACGGCGGCAAATCGCTCCCAGACCCATTTTTTACTTGCCTTCCTATTCAGGGGAAGCGGTGGGGACCTGTGAGGCAGAGGGTCCTTGTCAGGTGGGTAGGGGGACGATAAGGTGGAAGAAGGCAATAGATTTCTCAATGCAGAGTGGGTAGGCTTGTTTTGCCTTATGGGGGCCTTTTTGCTCCTCTCCGCCCTATTTTCCTCCGCAGAGACCGCGCTTTTTTCTCTTGGTAAAGAGGATGTAAAGAGACTTAAAGACGGGAATACCCGCACCGACAAAATATTAGCCGGCCTGGTAGGCTCGCCCAAGAAACTTCTTATAACCGTACTTCTAGGCAACACGGCCGTCAACCTTGCATTCTACAGTCTCTCCTTTGGTCTGTCTCGAGAGATATTGAGGTCTGACACCCCTAACGCTGCGCTCTGGGCGTGGGCAGTTGGTTTCATAAGCCTTCTTGCGGTCATCGTCTTAGGTGATGTGATGCCGAAGAGCATTGCCGTAAGGATTCCAGAACACGTCTCACGCCTTGTTGCCTTACCAATATCCATTGTGGAGAAGTTAACCATTCCGCTTCGCGTGCCTATTGTTGTTATGTTGGACGGTCTTGGGAAGCTGTTTGGAGGAAGAGAAGGGAAAGAGCCGTATATCACGGCGGAGGAATTGAAGGTGATGTTGGCTCTTAGTGAGCGTTATGGGGTGGTTGACACCAGAGAAAGGACCATGATACATGCGGTGCTTGATTTCGGCAGGATGCGGGTGAAGGACGTTATGGTGCCCAGGGTGGACATGACTGCCTTTAACATCGCCGATCCGGTGCATGAATTTTTGGCCCTTGCGCGCAAGACGAGATACAAAAAGATACCCGTATATGAAAGAAACCGCGATAATATCTTGGGCGTGGTATATACCAAGGACGTGTTTCTAAATCCAAATGAGGACCTCAGGAATATGATACGGAGTGTCCTGTTTGTGCCTGAGACCAAGACGATTGAGAGTCTGCTGAGGGAATTCCGGAGGGAACACCAGCAGATGGCCGTCGTTGCAGATGAGTACGGGGGTACGGCGGGGCTTATAACCCTGGAGGACATCCTGGAAGAGGTGGTCGGCGAGATACAAGATGAAACCGAGCGCTATGAGGAGCCAATCAGGAAGCTCGACGGGAACAAATATATGGTCCACGGCAGTATAAATCTTATGGACTGGTGTGAGACGTTTGGCGTGGAGCTTGAACCCGTGGCGGACACTATCGGCGGCTACGTAGTATCCTTATTGGAACGCATACCGCAAAAGGACGATTCAGTGAGTTATAGAAACATCGTTTTCACGGTTGTGGAGGTGAGGAAAAGGCGTATTACCAAACTCTTGGTCGAATTTATAGAGGGTAGGTAGCCCATTTAATATCATGCCGACGTATATATACGCATTACTGTTTATGAGTTTTCTCTTCTCGTTCGTATACTCAGCGACGGAGACTGGATTCTATTGCCTTAACCGTATCCGTTTGAGATATAGGGAAGATAGAGGCTGGTGGACGGCCAAGATTATAAACCGCCTGCTCAACGACCCGCAGGGCATGGTCTGCGCCATCCTTATCGGCAACAATATTGCCAACTACGTCGCCGCGGCGACGTTTACGTATATTGTGGGAGCGAGGGTCTCGCCTGGAAAGGCAGAGCTGATTGCCACGCTCATGCTTGCCCCCGTCATTTTAATATTCTGTGAGATACTGCCCAAGAGCATCTTCCAGAGACACGCCGACAGCCTCCTGTATAAGGTGGTGCCTGTTACAGATGTCTCTTATAAGGTGTTTTATCCCATTGTCTTTCTGCTCAGGGTCGTGAGCAGGCTGCCACACCTGTTTTTAAAGGGGTTAGAGGCGAAGGAAAGCCCCTTCTTCACCCCCCAGCGTCTAAGGTATCTTCTGGATGAAGGCGCTGAGGTTGGCGCCGTCTCCGTATACCAAAACACTATGGCGCGGAACATCATGGCATTGGGAACCACACCCGTACAGAACGTGATGATCCCGCTGGAAGAGGTAACCATGGCCCCCTGCACCGTGGGGACCGAGAGCCTTGAGATCGTGGCCAGAGAGAGGAAATTCTCCCGCATACCGATATACGACAGGGAGAGGATCAACGTAGTCGGTGTAGTAACCCTTCTCGAGTTATTAATGGACGGGAAGCCGCAAGGCGATATACGCGAGTTCGTGCGGCCGGCCACCTACATCAACGCCCATACACCTGTGGACGAGGCATTATTGAAACTGCGTCATGCCAGACAAAGAATGGGCATTGTTACCGATGCCGTTGGGACGGTGATAGGAATTGTTACGATAAAGGACCTTGTGGAAGAGATAGTGGGTGAACTTACCGTGTGGTAGAAATATGTTTGTTATTGTGGGAGACCGTTTTTTATCTTCTCATAATTTTCTATATCGCCTATATCGTAGCACCCACCTCTAAATATATAGCCGTACACGGGCCTGCGCCTCAGTAGCCAGGAGATGATGTTGCCGGGTGCATCGGCTTCGTTCCCCTCGCGGAGATATTCTGCCACCAGCGGGAGCGTCTCCCTGCAGAATATGTATAGAGGAGGGACGGCCAGCTCCGAGACAGGGTTGGCAGGCTTTTCTTGGAATAGAGTTAGTCTCGAATCCCTATCCATCAGTATCACCCCCGTACGCCTGAGCCTTTCAGTTTCTGTGACCCTGTGCACGGCTACCACGTCGCCTTTTTTCTCTTTAAAGTAATCTGCAAAATCGCGGAGGCTGAAATCAAAGATATTGTCGCCCCCCATTACCATTAAATCATCCCTTATGTCCTTCTCGGTTATTGTAAGGTGTATGTCCCTGATGCTGCCGAGACGGGTCTCGTTGGTCAGGGTGCCGTCGTTTATTAGTTCTATTTTCTTGGACGATTTGAATCCCCTATGCCACCCCGCAAAGGCACCGTAAAATTTCTGGTTGGTCACGATGTAGATTGTGTCTATGTGTGGGACCTCCTCGACGTTCCTTACCAGATAATCCAGGATTGGCCTGCCGCCCACCGGCAGCAGCCCCTTTGGCCTGTCCTTGGTCAGAGGGTACATCCTTGTCCCATAGCCTGCCTGCAGCACAAGGGCCTTCATTTTTATTTTCAGTTAGTTGTAGCCGAAAGATCGTCTCTACGCACTATGCCCTGCAGTTGTACCGTTTACTCCGTAGGCAAGGCACCTTTGGCATAACTTCGTTGTCTACCGAAGAATGTGAAGAAGGTCGGTGTATACCGAGAATTGTTGGGGCGTATTGCAATACGCCCCAACAAAACAGTTTCAATCATCGTTTCAGTGGAACAGGTCTTAGATTTGTAGGGGCGTTCAATTGAACGCCCCCCATACGAAAGTTTCAATCCTTAGTTTTAGTGGAATAAGGTCTTAGACATGGTGGAGGAATTACGTAGAAAGAGAATAAGCCAATTTTCCCGGCGTCAGCCCTTGCACGCGCACTTGATGGAGGAGACCGTAAAACCTGCGCGCTTTATTGCCTCCTCAAGTTCTTTGTGGTCAGAGCCTTTGTTTACAAGGAGTTCTGCCGTGCCCTGCTCCCACTTTACAACGACACTTCTAACGTCGGGCAATGCATCAAGTGCGGTCTGGACCTTGTCTTGACACTTACTGCAGGTCATGCCCTTAACGTCAACATGAACCTTTTCCATCCCTTCCGGGACAGGCTGCGCCGTGGATATGTTAGTAGCTGTTGCGGAAGCCGTAAATAGTATCAATATGAATCCTAATAGTCTATTTTTCATTGCCTCCTCCTTATTTAACCTGCGTCTATAATTACTTAACACGATTCGTAACCGTTTGCGGCAAAGGATGGTGGGCGATAGTGGACTCGAACCACTGACCTCTTGCTTGTAAGGCAAGCGCTCTAGCCAGCTGAGCTAATCGCCCGTTTTGCAGGCTTCTAGTATACCATGCCGCACCCCGGCAACAGAGGGTGTGTAATGACGCATAATAACATAACCGGCGCTATTTCGGCCGGTTCATCTTTATCCACTCGTCCATGGGCAGGACGGGCCGAAATGAGCCTGTCTGCGTGGGTACAAGAGGCAAGAAAAACTCCACTACTGATTTGTAGTCTTTGGCCTGAACGATAAAATAATAATCGTGTTCCGTAACGGTGACATAGGCGCCAAGGATTTTAATCCCTTTTTGGGCAGCCGTATCGCGATTCGCCCAAAAATCACTGAGCATCCCTGCGCCCTCTTTGCTCCTGCCGGGGCAGTTCTCTGCCGTATGCGTCCAATGTGCTACGTAGATTGTGCCTTCACCACCTGCGGTCGAGCTGCTCCCCTCTCCGATAGAGCAGACCCATAGAAAAGAACCAGCCAAAACTACTAAACAACAAAAGATCGTCTTGGTATTCATATTTGATTCTCTTTGAATTCCGCCCCGATTTATGCGGATTTACGAACGCCTGGGCCAATCGGCCCCAAAAACCCGCCGGCAACATGTGGCGAAGTATACATCACCAAAACCGGGCTGTCAACAAACTCTACCGCCGTAAGAAACACTAACAGGATTAAGGTTTATGGTGCTGTACTCGACGACAGGCGTCCGTTTGGGGTTGACAGTAACAGTCGTCCCTGATATAGTTGTCGAAGGCAGGAACAGAACCTTAGTTAATTCATTCTAAAGGAGTTACGGACATGTGGCTGAGTTTCCGCCTATATCTTCTTATGGCTTTAATGTTCGGCGTATTGTATGGCATTATAATAGCCATCGCCTTCGCAATAGGGGTACAAAACTTTCTTGCATACGGAGGCATTGCCGCAGTAATGCTTATCATTCAATACGTGCTGGGTCCGAAGATGGTGGAGATTTCCATGGGCGTAAGATACGTAACAGAGGCGCAGGAGCCTGAGCTGCATCTCATGGTCGAGGGCCTGGCCCGTACAGCAGGCCTACGTAAACCCCGTATCGGCATTTCCTCACTGCAGATACCGAATGCCTTTGCCTTCGGCAGGTGGGGGGGTGACGGCCGTGTGTGTATAACGGAACCCCTCGTGCGTCTTCTGAACAAGGCGGAGCTGCGCGCCGTTCTGGGCCACGAGATGTCACATCTAAAGCACAGAGACGTGGCCGTTATTACCATGCTTTCCCTTGTGCCAATGATTCTCTGGTACATAGCCTTTAATTTCATGTGGATAGGCGGCGACGACAGAAAGGGAGGCCAATCTGCCATTATCGGCCTCGTGGCATTTATACTATATTTTATAACCAATCTACTGGTGCTTTACGGCTCCCGGATAAGGGAATACTATGCCGATATGGGTAGTGTAAGGCTGGGCAACGCCCCCCATGACATGGCCACCGCGCTGTACAAGCTCGCTTACGGCAGCGCAAGGCTCTCAAAGGAAACACTGCATCAGTGCGAGGGCTACAAGGCATTCTTTGCAAACGACCCCTCCAGGGCAAGAAAAGAGATAAGCGACTTGAGGCAGCTGGATGCGGACCTGAGCGGCACCATTGACCGTAAAGAACTGGAGGCCGCCCACGCCGGCCGCGTGAAGCTCAGTGCGGCCGACAAAATGATGGAGATGTTCAGCACGCATCCCAACATGGTAAAAAGGATCAAATACCTTTCCGAAATGGGGTCCATCCACAAACAAAGTCGTACATAGACATGTACACGGGGGAGCTGGTCAATAAATGCCCATAAAGGCCTATATCTTGGTGGACACGTCTTCCGTAAGGACTACGGAGATACTGGCCGGCCTCAAATCAATAGCCGGTGTTCGCTCTGCAGAAGCCGTTTCCGGGCCGCATGACATCGTTGTGGTCGTAGAGACGGCCGACCTGCACAGCCTTGGCAACATGGTGCTGACAAAGATACGCACCATTGAGGGGGTTACAAAGACCATCACGTGCTGCTGTGTACAATAAGACGCCCCGCCTTAGACCGGACCATATATAACCGGGCGCTCTTGCCGCACGCTTTACAATTATCTGTCTGCCTCCACAACCGTAAGAGGCCCAGACCTTAAACACAAGCATGGTGAACAACAAAAGACGTCTGACCATAAGCGACGCCATCATCTTTCTCGTGCTCCTTTTTCCCCTCCTCCACGGTTGCGGCAGCGACGATGAAGGCAAGTTAAAAGAAGAACTGAAGAAAGAAACGGAAAAGCGGGAAGAAATCTCACAAAAATACAAAGATGCCTTAAACCAACTTTCCGAGGAAAAGAAGCGTACAAAACAACTGGAAGACTTACTGCTAGCCCTGGGAGAGAAGCTCGATCTGGAGGGCAAGTCGCTCCCGGACGAGCTTGCTAAGCTCAAAGAGGAAAAAACAAAAGGGGCGCAGAAGAAGCCGGGTGAGGGGTCCTCCCCGAAACAGGCGGTGGAGAAACTCATAGAGCTGGGCGATGAATTCTACTCCAAAGACGACTACGCCGCCGCTATAGAAGTCTACACATCTGCAACGCAGATTGCTGCGGACGACGTAAACCTTTACCAAAGGCTCGGCAGGTCCTTCATAAAAAGCGAACAATATGACAAGGCCATCCCGGTTTATGAAAAAATAATTAAATTGCTGGGAAAACACGGACCAAAGGAAGAATTGCGGCAGGCCCACAACAACCTCGGGTGGCTTTATACTCAAGAAGGCAGATACAACGAGGCGGAACTGGCGTACATACGGGCTATAAAGGCAGACCCGGAGTATGCCAACGCATATTATAACCTTGGTCTGCTATACGACTTACATCTGAACGACGAGCTCGGCGCAATCGAGGCATTCGAAAGATATATAGAGCTGGGAGGGGAGAAATCCGACGCGGCGAGTAAAAGACTTAAAGAGATAAGGGAACGGTAAGGAAAATTCCTTGACTTTCGCAGCCAAATCTGTAAAAAGTATTGTTCGATTGTGGAGTAGAGCGAGGGAAAAAGTTGTTCTGAAAGGAGGAGTATTGATATGGAGTTCGCAGATATGCTGATGTGGGTAATTGCTGCAGCTGAAGGTAAGAAGAGCATGCCTCTCGTACCTCACATATACGCCATTCCAATTCTCATACTCATAGCCATAGGCATAGGTTATTGGTACAAGGGCAAGAAGGCCGGCTAAGGCCCTAAATACCCAGTCGTTATCTTCTCACAACGATCTGTGGTTGCAGAAAAGCAGTTGTTTCAGTTGCAGTAGATAGAGTCTCAAACAGAGTACATCTAAGAAAGGAGTCATACCATGGGTTTTGATCTTAATAGCTTGATGTGGGTACTTGCTGCGGCCGAAGGAGAGTCCGGCGGGTTCCTGTCTAAAAAGGTTCTCGTTATAATAGTCGCGGTAATCGTTCTCGGTGTATTGTATTATTGGTTTAAAGGGCGCGGGAAATAACGGGGACTTAGTCCCATTCCTCCGTAAGAAGGTCGCAATTAATGGGGGCTAGGGTAGCAGTCATCAAAATCCCCTAACCCCCAATAATAAAATTACTTACTCCGCATACTTGACCGCTGCAGGCGACTTTGCCATCTCCGGTGCATGCTTCTTTATGAAGGCTCTGGCCTTGTCGATGGTCTCCGCAAACCTTTCCTTGTGGCAGTCTTTTCTCCACTTCGCCAGTATTATCCTACCGCCTATCCTCAATTTTGCGTTACGGAATTTTCTGTCCGACTCCCTCTTACCGTCTGCAAAACTCTTCTGTATGATGGCGCTGAGGTTACGCACGTTATTCCTCTCCTCAGGGTTTGCAAGTGATGGAAGCATCCTGTTAAGGACGCGGCAGGTCAACTCCATGGGATAGAGAGGTATCTGGTAAAGAATCTTCGACAGCGAACCAAAGCTGTAAAATCTCCTCAAAATCCTCTCCGTTTCATCCATAAATTCCTTTGGGTCTATACCGGGATCCGGCTCGAAGCACAACCAACTGCCGTCGTACTTGGCGTAATCGACCAACTCCAGCGGAAATAGGCGATTTTCTTCCCTCAGTTTCTTGGCAAGGATCGTTCCTGGCAGCGGAACAGGCTTGACTATCTGCACCGTATCAATCTTATTCCTGTCTATAAATTCCCAGAACCTGTCCGCCCTTTCTCGCAGGGACATCGTCATTTTCCGACGGGAATCCTTAAAGGTAGGGTAGCCCAGGATAAACATGCCATGTATGAAAAAGCCGTGTCGTTTGAGTGTCTGGGTATACTCATCCAGCATCTTTATGTTCAGGCCCTTTTTCATATTCTTGAGGTCTTCCTCAATAGGTGACTCATAGCCGATGCACAAGCCCTCTATGCCAGCCGCCCTCATCAGTGTTAGCAGTTTCTCGTCTCTGGCAACATCGGCCCGCACCTGTACAACAAAATAAAGTTTCTCCCTCGTCTTCCGCTTATACTCTGAGATCATCTCGCACAGTTCAGCCGTACTGTCTCTGTCCTGGGCAAAGTTGTCATCCGTAACGAAAAAGACCTTGTAGCCGTTCTCTATAGACTTTACGATTTCTTCCATTACATAAGCAGGGGAACTGGACCTGGTACTACCCAGGTGCTGGCTTACGGCACAAAATTCGCACACAAAATCACATCCCCTCGTCCTGCCTAGCGGTATGAACTGTATGCGGGTCTTGAGGTCGCGGATGAGGCTCACGTCAGGTATAGGCACGGTATCTAGATCCTGTATGGGCAACCTCAGAGGGGTAGTAAAGACGCGTCCGTCCTTCATAAGGGTTAGCCCCGGAACGGTACTAATGTCGCCGCCGTTAGACAGGGCATCCAACGCCTCCGGCACCGCAAACTCTCCCTCACCATTCACCGTGATGTCAATGCCTGACTCCAACGCCTCCTTTGCCATGGCATTAATGTGATTACCACCGGCAAGGGTAGGGATTCCCAATGATTGGTAAAGAGAGCCCAACTCATACACGCGGGGAATGGTAGAGGTAAGCCCACCGTAGAGCCCCACAAAATCGGCAGGAGATTCCCGCTGGATAACACCATGGTCCGTACCACCCGTGAAATTATTTTCATCTATTATTTCTACCCTGTAGCGGCCGGTCTGCGCCACCGCCGTGGCCACACTGACAGCTCCCCTAGGGGGCATTTTCACCCTAGTGTAGACGTTGAAATAAGGATATTTTGGTATAATAAATCTAAAGAGCTTCATGCCAAAATCCACCCCCCTCCCTTCTATAAGTATTGACTTCTGTCTTGAATTCTGCTTAAATTCGTCCTTTTGTTTCACACATCTGCCTTCGGTAACAAGGTAATAAAGCAAAGAATCGTTAAAAATGCAATAAATTTATCACATTTTATTTTCTGCAAAAATCGTAACCCTCTTATAGAAAACAAATAAGCCAACGGGTTATCAGGGAGAGGAAAGAACCAAGATGCAACCACTTAAGAGCCTTTCAGTCCTTATCTTAGCACTGGTAGAAGTAAATATCCTAGGTGCGGCCTATGGCGGCGAAGCGGCTACACTGCCAGCGGTTGAGGAAATTCCCATGCTTTGGTACCTGGCGCCGTTAGGGGCCGTTCTGGCGCTCTTATCCGCAGCGAAATTCTATAGAGACGTTGTGAACTCACCTGCCGGTGATAAACTTATGGTTGAGATAGCCGACCACGTAAGAGAGGGCGCTTACGCATATCTTCGCCAGCAGTACAAGGTGGTTGCCGTCTTATTCATCGTTATTGCACTGATTTTATCCCTCCTGGCCTTTGTACTAAAGATACAGTCGGGGCTCACGCCGTTTGGCTTCCTTACCGCAGGGACATTATCCGGGTTGGCCGGCTTCCTGGGCATGAGAACAGCCACCCAGGCCAGCTCGCGGACTGCGGCGGCGGCCAAGGAATCGCTCAACAAGGGACTTCAGGTCGCACTCCACGCCGGCGCAGTAATGGGACTGACGGTGGTGGGATTGGCGCTGTTGGACCTCTCGTTATGGTTCTTTATCCTTAGAAATTATACGGACCTGGCCCTAGACCATATCGTCATGAGCATGCTCTGTTTTGGTATGGGCGCAAGTACTCAGGCACTCTTCGCCAGGGTAGGGGGCGGAATCTATACCAAGGCCGCTGACGTAGGGGCCGACCTTGTGGGGAAGGTTGAGGCGAACATACCCGAAGACGACCCCAGAAATCCGGCAACCATAGCAGACAACGTAGGGGACAATGTCGGTGACGTCGCCGGTATGGGCGCCGACCTGTACGAGTCATACTACGGGTCAATTCTGGCGTCAAACGCCCTTGGGGTAACGGCCGGCCTCGGTATAAAGGCAGTAGTGCTGCCCATGTCTCTGGCGGGACTCGGTGTTGTCTTCTCCATATTAGGCTTCAGGGTGATAAGAACCTCAGAGAATGCCTCTCAGAAGGCCCTTCTCGAGGCCTTTGGTCGTGGGATAAATCTAAGTTCGGCGCTCATACTTGTATTTTCCGGGGTGCTTATTTATGCACTGATGCCAGACCACATGGGTCTCTGGGGTTCGATTGCATCCGGTCTCATTGCGGGTGTTCTAATAGGCCGGATTACAGAATACTACACGTCCGATGCATACTCTCCCACCAGAGAGATAGCAGCCCAGGCCGTTACCGGGCCTGCCACGGTCATCCTCGGCGGCATATCAACCGGAATGCTCTCCACGGCCATGGCCGGACTCACCGTAGCAACGAGCATTCTTCTCAGCTTTGCATTTGCGGGAGGCTTTTCAGACGTGGCCATAGGACTATACGGCGTGGGGATAGCCGCCGTCGGGATGTTGTCCACATTGGGTATAACACTGGCGACGGACGCCTACGGCCCGGTGGCAGACAACGCAGGCGGCAACGCCGTGATGAGCCATCAGCCCCCCCACGTAAGGGAAAGAACAGAACTCCTGGACGCGCTCGGTAATACTACCGCCGCTACAGGAAAGGGATTTGCCATAGGCTCAGCCGCCCTTACCGCCCTCGCCCTGCTCGCCTCTTATGTAGGACAGATTCACGTCTCCCTGGAAAGGGCAGGCGTGGAGACCCTTGAGCTTACCGGTCGTTCCGTCCCCGTACACACCGCCACCATTGCCGACTTTATGGAATATTATAACGTAACCCTCATGAACCCCAAGGTGTTGGTAGGGGTAATCCTGGGTTCAATGGCCACCTTCGTGTTCTGCGCCCTCACACTGAGGGCGGTCGGAAGGGCGGCCGTAGAGATGGTCGAAGAGGTAAGGAGGCAGTTCAGGGAGATTAAGGGTATCATGGAAGGAAAGGCAAAACCGGACTACGCCTCTTGCGTAGCAATCAGTACCCGCAGTGCACAGAGAGAAATGATAGTACCCTCACTCTTGGCTATCTTAATACCCTTAACGGTGGGGCTGGTCCTGGGTGTAGCCGGTACCATGGGTCTGCTGGTAGGCTCTCTGTCAACGGGATTCCTGCTGGCCATATTTATGGCCAATGCAGGAGGCGCATGGGACAACGCCAAGAAATACATTGAAAGGGGCGCCTTCGGTGGAAAAGGTTCGAGTGCACATAAGGCCGCCGTCGTTGGCGACACGGTCGGTGACCCGTTCAAGGACACGTCGGGACCGGCGTTAAACATCTTGTTAAAACTGATGGCGATCGTCTCCGTAGTCTTTGCGGGGGTGGTGGTACAATACTCCCCAAAGGTAGCCGCCCTTCTGCACCTGCAGTAATAATAAAATATTTGGGCCTTGCAGGGGTGTCCGCCCGAGGCGGACGCCCCTGTCTAAGCAATCCCTTTCCAGGGTGAGAGCGCTTTTTGGCCTTGTTTTTTGGACTGGTTTTGACTATGTTAGCCGAAGGCAACCCGTCTCTAAGGAGGGACACTAAAAACGTTAGGACCTAAAGACCTGGCAATCCTCTGCGCCCAAATCGCTGACGAGAAAAAAGCGGAAAACATCATTATATTGGACCTGCGCGGGCTGACCTTCTTCACGGACTACTTCGTGATATGCAGCGGTATCAATAAACGACAGCTCCATGCCATTGCGGACGAAATAGACAAACAAGCCAATATCCTAGACATAAAGGAGATAGGCATGGAAGGCCATAGCAACGCCAGGTGGGTGCTAATAGATTACGGCAGTGTAGTAGTCCATCTCTTTGACAAGGATGCAAGGACGTTCTACGACCTGGAACTGCTCTGGGGAGACGCACCCAGAGTACCGTGGCAGGGTGAGCAGTTAAAACTCCCCAAGAAATTCAGGCAAACAAGATAGAAACTTGCTTCCACCATCCCTTCACAAACAATGGCAGAACACCCCGTTGTAACCCTGTAAAAGCCACCTCTATGCCGTTCTAAAACAAATGACAAACCCCTAAATGCGCGCACTCGTTTATAAGGAAAGACTAAGACTAGTAGAAAACTATCCTATGCCGCAAAGAAAAGAGGGCGAGGCCCTGGTAAAGGTACTCAAGGCAGGGATATGCTCCACGGACTTGGAGATTACACACGGCTACATGTCGTTTGGCGGCGTCTTGGGACATGAGTTCGTGGGTGTGGTGGAGGATGCCTCCGATAAAAAGTTGACAGGCAAATGCGTTGTTGGCGAGATCAACTGCCCTTGCCGCCGGTGCGAGTACTGCAAAAGAGGTCTGCCCAATCACTGTCCAAACCGCACCGTCCTGGGTATTGCCGGGAGAGACGGTGCATTTGCCGACTACCTCACCTTGCCCACAGAGAACTTACATCCACTCCCAGAAGGGATTGACCACACAAAGGCGGTGTTCGTCGAACCCTTAGCCGCTGCATTCAGGATATTGGAACAGGTCCAACAGCCCCTGCTTGAGGAGGCGGGAAAGGCTGCCCTTGGACCAAAGGCTGAGGTCGCCGTTCTGGGTGACGGCAGACTCGGGCTTCTGGTGGCACAGGTATTGTTACTCACAGGCTGCCGGCTCGCAGCAATAGGAAAACACCCGGAGAAGCTTGGTATTCTATCTAAAAGAGGTATAAAGACCGCCCTCCTCGAGGAATTAAAGAATTATGAGAAGAAATTTGATTATGTCGTCGACTGCACAGGCTCACCGTCCGGTCTTGAGACGGCCATCAGACTGACCAAACCTGCCGGCACTATCGTCCTTAAGAGCACATTTTCTCATAATAAAGCCGGAAGTGTAGACCTCACACCAGTGGTAGTCAATGAAATTAACCTGATTGGCTCAAGGTGCGGACCCTTCCCAAAGGCCATAGAAGCCTTGAAAAGGGGTGAAATACAGGTAGAACCACTTATCTCAGGAATATATAAGCTGGACCAGGCAGTAGAGGCGTTTGGATTTGCCGCAAAGAAGGGTGTACTTAAGGTACTGTTGGATATGGACAGTGGATATTGAACGAATGCGGGTACTTTCTCCGTTTTCGGATTAAATCATCCGGCTCGTACCCACCACCTTGTATTGGGCCCTCTTTATATTCTTTACCCTTCGGCTTTCCTCCCTCCGCCGTCTCTCCGATGGTTTTTCGTAATATGCATTGCGTTTAGACTGGTTGATTATGCCTTCCTTGTCACAAATCTTCTTAAACCGCCTCAGGGCTTCCCTAACAGTTTCATCGCCAGAAATCATAACCTTTGCCATACCGGATGTTCACCCCATTTCCAATTAAGAATGGTGTTATATACCTGTTTCACAAAACTCGATAAGAAAGGAAAAACTACAGTATATGTAGAAAAAGGTCAAGGGAAAAATCCTCACAACATTAAACGAGACCTCTTTGAAAAGTGTGCCTTACAGGGTTCAAATGCAATGTCCAAGAACAGGCTTGACAAAGGACATAATCAATGTATAATGAGACTCAATCTCAGTTATTTCTGTAAAGAAGGCTCTCTCCATAGGAGGTATTTACAATATGTCAGGGAAAGTAGGTGTCCTAATTGTGGGTCTAAATGGCGCCACTGCCAACACCACCGTTGTCGGTACTATTCTTCAGCGGGAAGGGGTGGTTTCGGGCAGTAGTTTCAAAAAAGGGATGCTGACAGAAGATGGTTGTCTTGCCCGCCACGACCTGGTTGACGAGGCCCAAGTCATTTTTGGCGGATGGGATGTTACTAATGCGAGTGCATATGAGGCTGCCGTCAGGAATAGGGTATTTGATGGTGCTTGCTTTTATCCCATAAGATACAAACTAAGAGAAGTAAAACCCATGAAGGCAGTATGTACCTCTCACGACGTCAATGAAGCAATAACGTCTGAAAACACCAGAAACGGAGCATCTCTACTGCACAAAGTTCAAGGCCTCAGACAAGATATCACCTTATTCAAGAAAAATAACGGATTAGACGAGGCGGTGGTGGTATATCTGGCTTCTCCGCTGAAAATGAGGGGAGCAAGGTACTATACGAGCTTAGAAGAGTTCGAAAAGGGCCTACTGAATAACGACCCAGGCATAACGTCAGCTATGCTTTACGCCTATGCGGCCTTACAGGAAGGTTGTCCCTTTGTTGATTTTACACCGAATATAACCCTGGAAGTCCCTGCATTACTGGAATTGGCGGAATCTAACAACATTCCCCTGGCCGGAAGGGATGGCAGCACCGGACAGACCTTGATGAAAACACTTATTGGACAGATGCTTAAGATAAGGAACTTAAAACTTGAGGGCTGGTACAGCACAAACATCCTTGGGAATAACGACGGCAAGGTCCTTTCCCTCTCTGAGCATGCCGAGGTCAAGATGCGCGACAAGCTGTCCGTGCTGGAGCCGCTCCTCGGTTATAGTGATTTTCACCACTCCGTAAACATTGAATATTATCGCCCGAGGGGTGATAACAAAGAAGCCTGGGACAATATAGATTTTCTGGGCTGGCTGGACCAACCCATGAGCATGAAAATAAACTGGCTGGGACGGGACTCCATCCTTGCGGCCCCACTGATTCTGGACCTGATTAAGCTGCTTGAATACGCCCACAGAATTGGTGAAAAGGGCATCCAATCCCATCTTGCCGTATTCTTCAAAAACCCCTTGGGTACAAAAGTCCGGGGATTTTTTGATCAGTACAAATTGTTTTCAGATTACTACACATCTCTTGCAAGTAAGAAAGAGAAGCAAACCGATAATGTTGCCGTAGCGGCACAAGCGGCCTTTCCCAAGTACCATTGAAAGGCCCTTTTTATCCAAGCAACCTTGTACAGCGTAAAACTCACGTGTAAGGAGGCGAAAAGTGAGATTACTATTGGGCATGTTAACCCTGTGTCTCTTTTGCATAAATTATCTCGCCGCTTCAGAAGTTCAGGCGGCAAAGGTGATGACCTTGGAAGGAAAGGGTACGGTTGTAAAAGAAAAAGACATGGAACGTATCCACGTGAGTGGTACGGTCAAGGGCTACATTAATGGTACGTTTGTATGGGAAGAGACGCATGCGGGTGCATCAGGAGCAGGGAATGCTTCTGAACGTGGGGAAATAACTATTACTGGCGAGGACGGTTACACCCTGATTTTAAAGTTTACCGGTAAGGCAAGTATGCAAAATGTTAGTGGGGGTGCCACGGAAAGCGCAACCGGGAGCTTCAGTTATCTTGATGGAACCGGCCCGTGGAGAGGACGTCTGCCCTCGGGTACCTACACCAAGGCGGGCGTCTTTAAAGGTGACTCTGTCGAACTCAGCATGACTCTAACAGTGGAAAGCGAGTAGGAGATTCCTGAAAAAACTCAATTTAATTACCCATTTTAGTTGTAGTGGTCGCGCCTACTCGACTTGAGGTAGGGGTTCAAAATTTTGAACCCCTACACTGCCACTACAATAATAATGTTACTCTTTATTGGATTTTTCTGCATTATGTGGTTTAATTTGTAATATGAGAGTGCTCTAAAAACAGTCCAAATGTCGTTCTGAGCCGCTTGAAGTGGCGAAGAACCGTGTAGCTTTGCCTTGCATTCTCAGAGGTCTCGATGTATAGGATAACCCCTATTTATTACCGGGAAAATAGGAGGAAAAGGTTATGGGGTCTTTAAAACAGTTTCATATTTTGGCAGTCTTATTTGTAACGCTGGTACCGTTTTATTTCTCTCAAGGAGTCTCAACATCCTTTGCAAATGGAGCAGAAGGTACTGAGGGAGTTGAGGCATCCGCTCTCCCATGCGTACACCCGGGGCCAGCTCATGAGACGGAAGGTTCTAACCTTGCAAATATTACTTCAGAAATACGTCTCAGGCATGAGGATTGGGAGAAGCTCAACCGTGTGGTGCATGAAACGGCAGAAAGATACGCCGTAGGCAGGAAGTTCATGAATGTCTACGGTCCCCTCGGTACCGGCGTCCAGTGTGTGCCCATGGACACATATCCGGCGCCGTCAAAGGCAAGCATTGACATGCTGGGTGAATCAAATGAGGCAGTGCATTCGCTGAAAAGGGACATTGCCCACCTGCCTCTAATATACAAGGACTTTTGGCTGTACTGGAGGGATATAGAGGCTGCCCATAAATGCGAAACACCCTTGGACGTAAGTGCGGCCGTGGCGGCAGCCATTGCAACCGCCTCCCGCGAGGACGACCTGATATTTAACGGCTCCGAAGAGACGGGCACGACCGGCCTGTTAAATACCTCCAACAGACAGACTGTAAAGATTAGCGACTGGTCTGCGGTCGGTAACGGTTTTCAGGACGTTGTGGCCGCCACTGAGAAATTATACAGCACAGGTTTTTACGGCCCGTATGCCCTGGTGCTGAGTCCGAGATTTTACGCGCAAATCAGCAGGGTCTTTGATAAGACCGGCCGCCTTGAGATAGAAGGGATTAGAGAGATAGTAAAGGGCGGCGTGCATCAGTCCTACGCCTTTAAGAAGGACGTGGCCCTGGTAGTTTCTATGGGGAGTCACAATCTGGACCTGGCTGTGGGCACAAACCCGCATGTCGAATACTGGGGACCGGAGAATCTCAACCACCGCTTCCGTGTGGTAGAGAGCGCAGTCTTAAGGGTTAAGTGCGCCCAGGCAATCTGCACCGTAGAATAGGCGGAATGCACATGGCATTACGTGCATTCTACCTTTGTCTGGCTGTCGGTGCGCTGTTGCTTTGGTCACAGTGGTGCTGCGCGGGGATAATACCCACGCTGGAGGGCAGGAACGGGGTCGTGGAGCTGGATATGGAGGCCCGGCCAGTAGGCATAGAGCTGAGGCCGGGCGTATATTTCGACGCCTGGGCCTACTGTATCAAGGGTCAAGAACCTACCGTGCCGGGGCCTACAATCAAGGTCAGAGAAGGCACCAAGATAATACTCCATTTCACCAACAAGCTGGACGTACCTGCATCTGTGCATCCCCACGGTGTGAAGTATACGGCGGCAAATGACGGTGCCCACGTGGCGGGAAACCCCACCAGTATAGTAGAGCCGGGATTATCGAGGACATTTGAGTGGGACACATCAGGTACACCAGGCACCTGGTTCTATCACACACACGCCTTCGAACGCCAGGGAGAGCTCGGCCTGCACAAGGGCCTGTGGGGGGCCTTAATCGTTGAGCCTAAAGAGGGGCTGTCGCCTGTTGACAAAGAGTTTGTGGTATTTCTGCATTCGTTTAAAAAAGACGGAGAAGATTACGACGCCTTTAACGATAAGTCCGGAGAGGCGGCATTCTTTCAGGGAGACAGCACCGCATTTCCCGGCACGGTATTCCACGCAACCGAGGGAGAACGTCTCCGCTTCTACCTTATCAATTCCGACCCGGATGAGGCGCATAATTTCCACACCCACGGCCACCGATGGATAGATAAGGCCGGCGGCGGCGAGCTTATAGACAACGTCGGTCTGTCGCCATTCACCTCGTACACCCTTGAACTTGTCGCGGGCGAAGGGGTGGGGCCTGGCAACTGGCTGGTACACTGCCACTTTCACCATCATATGATGCAAGGTATGTTCGGTGTCCTCAAGGTGGCGCCCGCTACAAAAGATAGCCCTGGGATTGCAGCTGGCAGCAGTTCTATTACAAAGGAAACGCTTGTTACCCCCGTTCCCGCAAAATCCTACACCGCCCCACTCAAACCAAGTGATAATGATAATGTACTTAGTGCATATAAAGGCTCTTTCGCATATCCTACCCCTGCACTGAAAAAACTGTACGAAGAGTTTGTCGGTCTGGAGCAGGGAGACGGCCTATGGGCCGACGCCTACAAACCCATACCTTTTTACATGTATTTCAACCCTGCCAGACACTACACACCCCCTGACCCGCCGCTATATGAAATACTTCGCAGAAAATACGGTGAAGACCAGTGCGTAGAGTGCCACGATGAGGTAACAGTCGGTCTTACCGCTCAGTGGAAGATGTCCAAGCATGCAAATCCGAAGGGTGATCCAAGCGAGATCAAAGAAACTGAGGAGATTGAACAGATTATCGGTAAGAAACTTAACAACTGGAGGCCGGGGACAAGAGACGGTGTCTACTGCACCTATTGTCACGGAGACGACCATGATGAGCTGTTTATGCCCACTGTGGACAATTCCTGCGGTTTATGCCATCCAAGGCAGGCTAAGGAGTTCGCCAGGGGCAGAGACTACGGCAGGCCCAGCCATCCCCATAGCTGGGAGGCGACCGTATCAAGCCCTTGGTATGTTGAGAACTACAGACGCGGAGAGGGTTACACCATGGTCGGATGCGACTTGTGCCACAAGAACATGTCAACGTGCGACAACTGCCACAGCCGGCACCTCTTCTCCGCCGAAGAGGCCCGCCGCCCGGAGGCATGCGCCGCATGTCACATGGGGCCGGACCACCCCGACTGGGAGAGCTACGAACACTCTAAATGGGGCACAATCTATCATACCTTTGGAGACCGGTGGGATTGGGAAAAGCGGCTCTCTGAAGTCATCCCCGGAAAGGACTACCTTGCCCCGACCTGCCAATACTGCCACATGTACGTTGGCGACGGACGCTGGGAGATGAACGTAGAGACCAAGGGAATCTGGCGGATGGGGGTTATACCGCCAAAGGAGGTGGAATTTAAGTCCGGGCTTAAGGACTTCCCCTACGGAGTTAAAATACCGCCCATGGACAAGAAGCTTGAGATATACTCCACGGAGAACGATACCAAACGCCGCTACTGGGTGCAGTTGTGCTCGAAATGCCATGGCAGCCGCTTCTCCGGCATGTGGCTGGATACACTGGACCAATACATGTTTACATCGTGGAAGGAAATAGATGAGGCACAACTCATCTTGGAGGAACTCTTTGCAAAGGACCTGATCAGGCCCTCTCCAGAGGAAAGACCGCCTTTCCCCCTATGGGATTTGATGGTCGAGAGGCTTGGGCCCGAGAAACTGGGTTCGCAGCTCTACGGTCTCTTCAAGAAAACCAGCGGGCATCTGCCAATCGTAGGTCCTGTCCTCGGCGCCTATGCAATCTTTAC
>MHZB01000061.1:0-1847 GCA_001828605.1 Planctomycetes bacterium RIFCSPLOWO2_12_FULL_50_35
ACGGGACCTATTTAAAGGCTACTACTTCTACCTCAAGTTTATTGTTCTTTGCCACCTCAACTATCTTTTCCAGTTCCTTTGCGACATCGGCCTCAATCCATTCTTCGGCACACTGGGTACAGATTAAGGCGGGAACATGTCGTATCACTACGACCCCAAACCCAAGCTCCACGCTGTAAGTGGTCTGGCCCCTTCTTTTCTCACCCCCACATATAGCACATAAGTCCATTATCTATTTTCTCCTGGTCTTGAAGTCCGGCCTGAATTTATCGGGAGACGGCTCGTACGCCGTTACTATATAAGCCATAAGGCCCTCAAAATCCAGGGCAATTACCACGTGATAAGGCCTGCCTTGAACCCATCCCAGCACAAGACAACTTGGAAAGGGCTTATCTTCTGGATAATCTTCTATAATCTCTCCCTTCTTTACAACCTCCAATATAGTTTCTTGTGAAATCTCTCTTTGCGCCAATCTAACTAGGGTATGCTTTCTCCATTGATACCTACCTGCCAGTATACATCTTCTAAGTTTCTCTATGTCCATTTGCTATCTATTAGCAGTAGTTCAAAATGAAGCATCCACAAAATTGTTATGCAGCATTTTATCGTCACAACACACTCACAATACAATGGTAATTCAATCCACGCCTCTCGAACATTTGACCGATTTCGTTCAAAGCCATTCTGCTATTTTCTATATTTCCAAAAATACATTCTTTGTTCTGTGTACATACGGTTATAAAACATGCCCCTCTTTGCGAATAATCATAATCTTTTAATCGGATAGAACGGCGATGGTGCATCTTGTGTGGTTGCCACTATTTCTGACCATACACGGCTTGTAAGCCACTTATAACGTGTCGTGTGTTTGAGAGGTGCCTGAGGCATTTGGGTGAGTGCCAGAAGGTACGAAACTTTTATCTTTTTTAGGTAGCGTGGCTTTACCAATTTTATAATTCTGCCTTCCATTTCTTGTTTTTAGTCTCTATAACAGCTCCAATGTCTTTCATTCGTGTTAAGTTTTCTTGAATACCTTCCTTCGAAATAAGGCAAGTTCCTAATTTGTCTCTAAATGTACATGTAAAATCACTGAAAGGGCAATTTCGTCTTCTAAGAGAATTCTGTATTTCTTCTATTTCTTTTGTCTCTTTACTCCACAACTCCTTATAAACACACACCTCTCCTTTTTCTTTATGTAGTTTTCCGATGCACTGTCCTATGACCCCAACGGCAGTTAAGGTCGCTAAAGCTCCCCCCTTTGTGAAGTAAGCATCTAGCAAAGCCCCCAATAGTGTCCAAATAGATTTCTTTATATTAATGGCATAGCAAACCCTTGGAATCATTAATGCCAGCGTCCCCCCGCGGCCAGGTGGACACTCTAACCATTCCAACACTTCCCCACGAGTTGATTTAAAGAAATTTATAACAGCTTCAAGTAAAGCATCATCTATCTTTCCTTTTGGTATTTTAAATTCCTCTGAGATTTTTTGCTTTAGTTCCTCTTTGCTTACTCTTATATAAAGAGTTCCATAGTCATTCATTTTTGCCCTCTTTGAATTTTCAGTTTGAAATCACGATTTTGGCTGACACTACCCTTTTAAATGCTGTTTTTTCTGGCTTTCAAGGGTTACAGCAGGCTGGGGGCAGAGTCCTAGCCCTATGGTTGTTGTATAGATGGGATGCTCGCCATCCCATAACTGATTCTTAGAACACCCTCATTTGGGGGGCCTCTTTACGATTATCACCGACATGTAGCCCCTTCCGCTGCCCTTTAAAGCGCTGATGTTGCGAGTGACGTATGCGTCTTCAAGCCCCACGTGCGAGGCAAATACTGACGTCTCCGCAAG
>MHZB01000061.1:1864-7436 GCA_001828605.1 Planctomycetes bacterium RIFCSPLOWO2_12_FULL_50_35
CTTCCGCTGCCCTTTAAAGCGCTGATGTTGCGAGTGACGTATGCGTCTTCAAGCCCCACGTGCGAGGCAAATACTGACGTCTCCGCAAGGCCCATCTCCTCAAGAAGTTCTATCACCTTGTCCAGTCTCTTCGCCACCTTCATAAGCACTACGGTGTCAAAGCCCTCAAGAATGGGTCTTAATTCCTCTACATTATCAGACACCGGTATGACCGCCAGCCTTTCATCTCGCTGTGCAAGGGGCAGGTTTACAAGGCTTGCCGCAGCGTTAAATGACGTAATGCCCGGTATGGTATGAATTTTTTCCTCTGGAATCATGTCTCTCAGGCATTGGAGCAGATACACATACGTACTGTAGGTCAGCGAATCGCCTATGGTAAGGAAGGCTACGTCTCTGCCCTCAGACAACTCCTTCTTGATTGCCCTGGCGGCATCGAGCCAAAATTCCTGGAGTTTCTCCGTATCCTTTATCATGGGAAAGACCTTTTCTACGATCTTTTTACCGTTTATTATCGGCTGAACGATTTCCAGAGCCATGCTCTCTTCCTTTATACCGGCCTTCGGTACAAAGATTACATCCACCTCTTTGAGAATGCGGAGGGCCTTCAGGGTAAGTAGTTCCGGGTCTCCGGGGCCGATACCAATGCCGTAGAAATTGCCTGAGGTACGGGTTGGCATGTGATTAGCTGCAGCCTTCCGACACAAATATCATTACGTTCATACTGTCTGAATGGGCTTCACCAAGAGACGCGAGGTCGTACTCTTTGATGTTTTCGTTTTCCAGTGAGAGGTTTTCGCACAAATACACCCTTTTCCCCTTCACACCGCCCTTCTGCAGCGCATGGCACACAATCCTTGGGCTTACTGACGTATCGTTAAGGACGGCTACTTTATTATGGGTCTTAACGGCCTCCACCAGATTTTCCAGTTCGGACTTACGACCGTGAAGACTCACAAAGTGGGCATCACCCCAGTGCGACCTTATCGAGGCGAAGGCAAGCTGAATGGAGCTTATACCAGGTATTATATCGCAATTTTCTTTTCCCAACCTGGTAACGACCAGCCTTGCATAACTAAAAAAGCCGGGGTCACCACTCACAAGCACAACGACCTTCTTCCTGACACTCAGTTTTTCTATCTTAGACAACAGGGCCCTATAGTTTTTACCAATGACAAACTTTTCGGCCCTTACCTCGGGGAACAGGTTTAAAAGCCTCCTGCTGCCCACTATCACTCCCGCATCCTGGATGCGCTTGATGGCCCCCAGCGTCATACAGCTAATATTCCCAGGACCGCAGCCTATTATGGCTACGCTATTTGCAAGCCTTTTTGCCAACCTTTCGCCCCTTTAGAAATACCTATAACGTCCATTTGCATATCAAATAATACTACACCCATATCCATCTTGGACCCAAGAAACTCCCTTGCCTTGCCCTCAATTATATCCGCTATATTTCCCATCATAAAGAGCTTATCCCTTTCCCTTAGCCGTTGTATTATGCCCTCTACAGTAGGGGAGTCTTTAATAGCCCCGACGATGGATTCTTCCAGACCGTTTTCTTCAAGAATCTTGATTACGATGTCCATTGCCGGCGGCGACTTTAAGCTGTGCGTATCCAGGTCGCCGCGGATGAATTTGGCAAGTTTTCCCGGGTGACCGGCCAGTATTATCCTGGGAAACCCCTTCTTCTTGGCCTCTACAAGCATAAACCCAAGGTAGTTACTAATTTGGACCACCTGTTCTGCGGGTACTTTGAACGTCCGCAGAAACGCATTCTCCCCCAGGTTCCCCGGCACAAGTACAACCGTTTCGTGGCCCATAGCGCTGGCTACGTCCAAGGCGCATACCAATGACACCTTATGGCTCTCCTGGGACATGGGCCTTACAATACCGGTAGTGCCTATTATCGAAATACCGCCCAGGATTCCCAGCCTGGGGTTAAACGTCTTTTCCGCTATCTCCTCTCCCCCAGGCACGGAGACAGTAACCCTCAGGCCCGTATCTCGTCTCATAAACTTCTTCACAGATTCCCTTATCATATTTCTGGGCACGGGATTTATCGCCGCCTCACCGGGAGCGACCCGGAGGCCGGGTTTTGTTACCGTACCCACACCTTCACCGCCGTTTATGGCGACTCCCTTTTCCGGGCATGGCTCAACCCTGGCAAATACAAGACAGCCGTGAGTAACGTCCGGGTCGTCTCCGGCGTCCTTTTTAACCGCACAACTAGCAGAATGACCGGGATTCAGTGTTTTTTCCAATATCCTCAGTTTCGCAGTTATGCCGGACGGAGTGACAACCTCCACGCTGTCTGGCACGGAGCCCACAGCCAGCCCCTGTGCCGCCGCACGCGCCGCTCCTGCAGCGCAGGTGCCGGTAGTGAATCCATACCCATGAGCAACGTTAATCAAAGATACTTCTCCTTGGCTATCCTGAGAAGGGCATTAACTATGGCTACTGCCACAGTGCTTCCACCCTTCCTTCCGCGGTTTGTAATGAAAGGCACTGAGACTTTCGCCAGTTCTTCCTTTGATTCCACTGCGCCTACAAACCCCACAGGTATGCCGACTATAAGGGCTGGTTTCATCCCTCCCCCGTTTATCAGTCTTATGACCTCAAAAATCGCAGTAGGCGCATTGCCAATGGCTATTATGCCTCCTGAAATCATGCCTGCAGCTGCCCTCATGCTGGCCGCCGCCCTCGTATCCCCTGCGGACTCGGCGTCCTGGCTGACCTGAGGGTCTGAAATCTTACAAATAACCTCTCCTCCAAAGCTGGAGAGGATTTTTTTGTCTATACCTGCCTTTACCATGGTGACATCAGTCAAGATCGGCCTGCCGGCCCTTATTGCCTCAATACCCGAGGTCACCGCATCCGGATGGAACACCAGGGTACTAGCAAAGTCGGGGTCTCCCGTGGTATGCACAACCCTCTGCACAATGGGCCTGAAGTCTTTAGGAAATTGTTCCAGGTCTATAAGCTCACTGAGTATCCTGAAGCTCTCCTTTTCAATGTCTTCCGGCCTCAGCGGGGTGTTTTTTGTTCCGGCAGAAACCTTCCCGTTCCCGGTCGCCTCTTCTATCCTGTCTATCACTATCTGGGCAATCCTGTCGTCTATCCCCATGTGACGCGTAAGCACTATCTCTACGCCCGTGTGCCTGGACCTCTGTTCTTTTATTTCTTCGGGTATGTCTTTCAGCATGTGGTTACCCGGGAAAAGCAGAAGCGGAACAACTACCACCTTCCCGGCACCTCTGTTAATAACACCCTCCACTGCACACGAAAGATTGGGTTCCTCAAACTGCAGGAAAGAAGGTTCCACCATGTCCCACCTGCCGGTGGACCTCAAATTTTCTATTACGCCGTAGAGACCGTAATTGGCCTCCTTTACCCTGCTTCCGTGCGCTACCACCACCACGGCAGTTTTCATACCCTGGCCCTTTTTGCAGAGGTGAGCAGTCTCACGGCCATACGCGGGTTGCCGGCAAAGTGTACGTGGGTGTATGATGCAAGGACATTATCCCTAAAAATCCCGTCAGGTTTTGCATCCTCACCCGGTCTTGAGACTTCGTAGGCAAACACAGTGCTTTCCGGCATATCTTTCAGGGTTGACCAGTGAAAGACGTGTCCTCTAAAGGTTTCTCCTCTTTTACAGAGGACGTTATTATTGATGGATTTGACTTCAACATAGCCCAGGTCTTGTCTCTTTTTGGTCATCTGTGAGGCGCCTTGAAGTATACCCCCCATCTTATATGAACTGCCTTCAAAGTCAATCAGTCTTTCAAGAAGATACATCATTCCGCCACATTCACCATATATCACCACCCCGTTATCGGCAGCCGCCCGTATCGCCGTCCTGATGGCGACATTTGACTCAAGCTCACGGGCGTAGAGTTCCGGAAAACCGCCTCCTATGTATATGGCATCAATGTCCGGCGGCAGCGCGGAGTCTCTCAGCGGGCTGAATGACACAAGTTCCGCCCCCATTGACCTTAGAAGTGCAAGGTTATCCTCGTAGTAGAAGCAAAAGGCCTCGTCTCTGGCCAGGGCCATGCGCACCGGGATTTGATTGCCGGGACGGTAGAAACTCTTACCCGATTTCTCCGGCATATCCTGGGCTGAATCTGCAATGTCCAGGATGCGCTCAATATCTACGTGTTCCAGCGCCTCCGGCAATTTTGAGTAGAAGGCTGTACTGACCGCACCAGCCTCATACGGCACCAGACCAAGATGCCTCTCCGGCAGGGTTAGTTGACTCTTCCTGATCATGTAACCTAATACAGGCAGGTTGCAGTGCTTTTCTATGGGGTCCTTCAGAAATTTGAGGTGCTTTTCGCTGGAGACATTATTCAGAACAATACCCGCAATCGGTGTTTCACGATTAAATTCCTTGTATCCCATCACCTGGGCTGCGGCGCTCTGCGCCAGACCCTTGGCATCCACAAGCAGAATAACAGGCGCACCCAATAGTCCTGCAAGTTCGGCCGTACTGCCCGCCCCGGACCCATCCCTGTGCCCGTCATACAGCCCCATGACACCTTCAATAACGGATATGTCCGCATCAAACGCCGCACGATGAAATGCATCCAGACAGGCATCGCTGCCCATCATCCAGGTGTCCAGATTACGTGAAGGACGACCGGTGGCGGCGGTGTGATGACTGGGGTCTATATAATCAGGTCCTACCTTAAACCCCTGGACGTTCAAACCCCTGTTCTTGAAGCCAGCCATCAAGGCCAGTGTAAACGTGGTCTTGCCGACCCCGCTGTGCGTGCCGGCGATGAGTATACGAGGGAGTTTTGACATAGGATTTGTTTCTTATATCAAGACAACTATGGCACTCATTATAAGCCCTAATCCAAGCATTAGGAACGACGTTACGTAGGAAATCGTAACGGCTTCTTTAATCATTTCAACGGTAAGGGGATTTTTTGGCTCACCGAGAAGGGGTTTATCCGACAGTACTCCACCATAGGTACTCTGGCCCCCGAGCTGAACTCCAAGGGCACCCGCAAATGCGGCCTCCGGTATACCACTATTTACGCTGGGGTGTTTGCGGCCGTCTCTCGTGGCAATATATACGCAATCCTTGAATGACTTACCGCAGATATAAGAGCTTACAGCAATTAGTCTAAAGGAAAGCCGGGCGGGTATGTAGTTCGCCAAATCGTCCAGGCGGGCCGAGGCCCAGCCAAATTTAATGTACCTTTCGTTGCGGTACCCCACCATAGAGTCCAGCGTGTTTACGGCCTTATATGCCATAGCTGCCGCAGGTCCGCAGAGCGAGGCGTAGAAGATTGGGGATATTATGCCGTCTACCATGCTCTCCGCCACGCTTTCCACACAGGCCCTGACAATCTGACGTTCGTCCAGGTTCTCCGTATCCCTGCCCACTATTCTGGAGACTCTCTGCCGGGCCTTGACCATATCGCCCGACTCCAGGGCTGAGACTACCGACTCAGCCTCGTCCGCCAGCGACTTAACCGCTATTGTAAAATAAAGTGTTACAGCAGCAACAATATAATACATCGCCGGGCTGTGTTGAGCGGATACATACAAAACACAGGAGGTT
>MHZB01000061.1:7449-9365 GCA_001828605.1 Planctomycetes bacterium RIFCSPLOWO2_12_FULL_50_35
GGTTAACAGATATGTGACCGCTACTACAAATACTGTCAGGATTATACCTGAGAGTCTTTCCGAGGGAAGCATACGCAGAGGGGGTTCGGCCCACTCTATCATCTTGCCGATGGCCCTGACCGGATGGGGCATCCGCTGGGGATCGCCAATAGCCAGGTCAATGACAAAGGCCATCAGTAGCGGGAGCGTTGCCGCCAACAGCATCTATATTTCCTTCGTGATAATGAATATCAAGGATACTTCAAGCCCAGCTACAGTAGGGTGCGTCTCGACGCACCATCTGGGGGTAACAATGCCTAAGGGGATACGGCAGGTCTTCTCGACCTGCCGTATCGCAGGGCAAGAAGCCCTGCGATACCCGATTCGCGCGGGCGTGGTGCGTTAAAACGCACCCTACACACTATCTTTTTCTTCTGAAATTAAGTTGGGACGGATGTCTTGATATTTATCATAAATACCTTTGCATTCAATCCATTCTTTAAGGATTATCTTGCCGTCTGAAATCTTTTCTCTTTTACATTCGCAGAATACATTAAATAATTTAACTGTGGTAAGAAGACAATATCCTCTATTTGAACAATAGGGAAGCATTTGGTCTGGGAAAGGTTTTTCTGTCCGTTCCGGAATATCTTTTTCACAAAAAGCATTTACTATAAGTATCCCCTTAGGTTCGTATCCTTCTTCTTCATATACTCTGTCGACCCACTTAGAAAGCTGCGTTGCGTCTGCTTCGCCCGCACTCTTCTTATCCCCTTTTACTTCACACACTGCAACAACTTTATCGCCCTCTTTAATTACAATATCGTCTCTGCCCTCAGGCCCAGGTTGCGCCTGAATGCCCATTTTATTTAGGATTTCAATAACCGTATTTTGTAAGGCATGTCCTTTTTTGTTAAGAAGTATATCTCTATACGACTTAAGTTCTTTTAGTTCCTTCCCTTTTGTCGTTTCAACTTGTTTGAGTTTATCTATTTCTCCCCGAATATCACTAATCTCTTTCTCTAGTTCTGGCATACCAGGAATGTAGTATTTCTCAACCCACGTATCTGCAGGCTCCTCTTCGAAGGTCATGCTTGTATATTCTTTATCCACACATTCTATTAACAGTTTATCAATACCTTGAGTAAAATTAGAGCAAACAGGCAGAAAAACGGCCTTACCTTTTCCAAAATTAATAATAAAAGAGACTGCATCCTTATCTCTGTTTACAGCAAGAACACGTAAATTTTGGGTTTTAAATTCTTGAACGCAGGCATTCCACTCTAATCCCTGGAGTTTTAAGTAGGGTGCGAATGAACTTTCTAGACCTCTGTCTGTCGGAATAACTTCTTCACCTCTACATCTTTCTCTCAGTGTGCAAACGTCGTATAAACCATAATAAAAAAGCCCATCATAATTTGATAAAGTTATGAAAGGGCGATCTCCCGCGAGAACAAACAACGGCTGGAGGAAACTGATGAGTAATCCCCCTGCTTGAAAGAATTTTATTAATTGTGAATTCCTCACTTCAAACTCTCGTTTAAAATGCGAAAGGTCTGAAGAACACCGAATAACATATTTACCACTATCTATAACTCGAAGGACTCCTTCTCTCGAAATTGAATCTAGCCGATCTAAACTTGGTAATATATGTCGTGGACTAACGGGGTTTATTATGATTACTCTATACTCACTTAATATCTCAGCACTTGTATGCTCTAAAGTTTTAGACGTACCGTACCCTGGGCTGTTAACTCTGAGAATGTGTTTTTCCGAAATCACTTTATCGTCCCATCCCAAGCATTTTGTATATCAAATCCATCCTTAAATTCTCCCGCACAACGTCGGCCAATCTGTCATATGCCTCTTCTTTGAACGCCTGTGAATAGAGGGGCGTGTGGCTGAATGCTTTATGTGCACCTTTCTTTTCCCTCAGG
>MHZB01000062.1 GCA_001828605.1 Planctomycetes bacterium RIFCSPLOWO2_12_FULL_50_35
GAGGGTTTCAGAAGGCTTGTTATAGGTTACATCGCTTTCATGTTGATTGCGATGGGTATTATGAGTGCCATCCTTATATCGCGGTTTCATCTCTTCGGCTTCTGAGGTTTTTGGGGGCGAAAAATGCTCAAGGGCTTTACGCTTACAATGTGGGTGGGCTTTGGCGGGTTCCTTGGCAGCATAATGCGCTACTGGGTTACCTACGGTATGGCGAAGCTCTTGGGCGTAACGTTTCCCTACGGCACCTTGCTCGTGAACCTCATTGGTTGCTACCTTATAGGCCTTTTGGGTACGATTGCAACGCAAAGGATATTTCTCACCCCGCCCCTTCGGCAGCAGTTCTTGTTCATAGGCATCTTGGGCGGTTTTACCACGTTCTCCAGTTTCAGTTACGAGGCCCTTGAGCTTTTTAAGGAACGAAGTTTTCTCCTGGGGTCCATCTATATAGGGGGTCACTATTTCTTTTGTCTCCTTTTTGTGTGGCTTGGTTACATAACCGTGTTGAGGTTGTATTGAGATTACTATGAAAAAGGTAGAGGAAGGTAAGCGACTGAGTATCTTTGTCGGAGAGAACCACCGCCATAAGGGCATGCCGCTCTTCGAGGCCATTATCCAGAAGGCAAGGGAGCAGGGTCTGGCGGGTGCAACCATAATTAAAGGAGTAGAGAGTTTTGGCCGCCATCACGAGATACATACAGCCAGGGTCCTCAGACTTGCTGAAGACATGCCCATGGTAATCGAGATTGTGGATAGCCGTGAGAAGATTGACGCCTTCCTGCCGTGTCTGGACGATATGGTGGAAGAGGGTACGGTGACCATATCGGACGTGAAGGTGATTAAATACTCTCCTTAGGAGGAATCCCTCACGGGGTTTCGTCCGAATGACCAGTGCCGAGAGACCATCGCTGTCGAGAAATAGCCACGCCTGCAAGGTCTATAGGCTGATGGCAGAAAAGCTGACCAGTACCTCACCGAAGTCAAAGAGAGATTTAGGCGTATATGTATCAGAGGAAGACCCCGCTGCCGTTCAACACCTCCCCCTTGACGCCAGCCCCGCCGCAAGGCGCATGTTTCACCGAATCGGGTTTGTGAAGACCACGAAGGATTCGCACACCACCAGGGAGCGCATCAAAAAGATAATTAGTAACGTTTCTACAGTATCAGGTGGAGATACGGCTGCCGTGGAGACGGTTTTTGCCGCCTACGCTGATGGGGCTAAGGCCGTATGCGGGCAAATCCCGCTCTGCGGGGAGTGCACGCTGACAGAACTCTGCAGATATTTCCGCAAGCGGCCCACCATAAAAGAACTTCCCCAATCAGAGAGGCCCAGGGAGCGGCTTATTGCCATGGGGGAGGAAAGCCTGTCAGATGCCGAACTCCTAGGGATAATCATCAGGGATGGCACCCCGGATGCGAGCGCTGTGGATCTGGCAAGGAAAATTCTATTTAAGTACGGTGATTTCAAGAGCTTAGCCACAAAGACCACCGGCGAACTTGCCATGATAAAGGGTATTGGGCCTGCAAAGGCGGCCCAGGTAAAGGCCGCTATGGCTATTGCAAGGCGGTTTGCCGCCATACCCCTCACAAGCGGGAAACGGGTTGGATCGAGTGAGGACATCTTTAACCATCTGCACGAACGCCTTAGAGACAGACGGCAAGAGACGTTTCTTTTGCTGCTCCTCGATAGCAAGAATAGAATTATAAAGGACTTACAAATATCTGTCGGCAGTCTTTCCTCAAGCATGGTTCATCCTAGAGAGGTCTTTGCCCCTGCCATAAGGGAATCGGCCGCCTCCGTCATATTTGTGCATAACCACCCAAGCGGCGACCCCACACCCAGCCAGGAGGACCTTGAGATAACCAACCGTCTCCGAGAGGTATCGAATGTCGTCGGCATAAAGGTGCTGGATCACGTAATAATAGGGGCTGGACGATACGTAAGTCTAAAGGATAAGGGACTTCTGTAGCTTCCAATTATACTGGCTGAATGCAAATCCTGGGCCAATTCGGGGTTTTCCTTGACTTTTGGCCTTGTTGGGCTTATACTTCCCCTCGGTTCCCTGTCCCCAATATTGCATTTTTTGACTGCAAATGCGCCCATAGCTCAACTGGATAGAGTCACGGACTACGAATCCGGAGGTTGGAGGTTCGAATCCTCCTGGGCGCGCTTCTGCATGATAGCGGAGAGGGGGTTATTTGCTGGAGACTCACCAGTACTACATGCGCGAGGCCATGATTCAGGCCACGAAGGCCCTTGAGGCCGACGAGGTCCCGGTGGGGGCTGTAATAGTGCACGGAGGGCGCATAATAGCCAGGGCCTATAACCAGCGTGAGACGCTGCGCGACCCCACCGCCCATGCAGAGATGATAGCCATCACCCAGGCGGCCGAGAGCCTGGACAACTGGCGGCTTGAGGGCGCAACATTATACGTTACCAAAGAGCCGTGTGTCATGTGCGCGGGCGCAATGGTGCAGGCCCGCGTGGACACCCTGGTCTACGGCGCAAGGGATGAGAAGGCCGGGGCGGCAGGCTCCGTGGTCAATCTGGTTGAAGAGCCGAGGTTCAACCACCGGATAAAGGTGGTGGCCGGGGTGCTTGAGGAGGAGTCGGGTAAGTTGCTCAAAGAATTCTTTCAGGAGAGATGCCGGAGCGGCCGAACGGGGCGGTCTCGAAAACCGCTGTCCGCGTAAGCGGACCGGGGGTTCGAATCCCTCTCTCTCCGCCAGATAAAAACGGGTATATGAAATGTCTAGAAGAAAGCCTGTTAGGATTTTTTTGCAAGAAGAAGGAAGGTTGCGTGGGGGCAAGCCCCCACGTTAGGGTAAGACAGTATTAACAACGTGCCAGCAAGCTGGCACGCTACACAGGCAAAAGAATTTTTGTAGCGGCAGAGCTTGCTCTGCTTTATGTAGTGGCAGAGTTTACTCTGCATGACGTCGCGCAAGCTCGACCGTTACATACTAGATACGTAGCGTAAGGCAGTTTGTAGTCGCCCGATTTATCGGGCTGTTTGTGCGATTGGTTACGTAACTATCAATCTAATATATCGCAGGGCTGAAGCCCTGCGGCACCCTGGGGGTAATTTGTTCAAACGTGTGACCTTAGTTGCACACTGCGAGAGATTGTTGTAAGTGTAGCGTGGGAGCTTGCTCCCACGTTGAAACTGGATTCCGCATTAAATGCGGAATGACACGTGTAGTGTGTATACGACATCAGGAGAGGTGTCCGAGAGGCTGAAGGAGCACGCTTGGAAAGCGTGTAGGTGGCCTTAAAACCGCCTCGGGGGTTCGAATCCCTCCCTCTCCGCCATGTGGGTAGTGTAGTTGAGAAGGTGATTGGACTGAAGGTTTTTGGCCGTGCTAGACGGGGAGCTAGCGGTTCCTTGTGACCTGAAATCCGCTTATGCAGGGTCAATCGCTTTTTTGAGGTCTTTCGGACCCCCGGTCGCATTCCTGTAAGAGGCGTTGAAGGTCGGGTCTCATGCAATAAGGCAGTGTGAACCTGGTCAGGGGCGGAAGCCAGCAGCCATAAGCATCTGTACTTATGTGCCGTGAGGGTGCCTGGCCCGAGCCGGCTGCAGGCGTGTGCCGAGGGAAAGGGGATCGAGGAAGAGTGCACGGCCAGTTATTTTAAGAGGTAAGCGTTGAAAAGAGGTCTGAAAAAGCCTCCTAATACTACGTTGTCATTATGGGCAAAAAATGTAGTGTGAGTGTGGGAGCTTGCTCTCCGCCTAAGGCGGATTCAACGTGGCAGCAAGCGGCCACGCTACATTTAAGTTGTTTCACTTCTTCAGGATGACAGTTTTATGGTGGACTTATGACTTACACCGTATTTGCAAGGAAGTATAGGCCGCAGGGCTTTGTAGAGGTGGTGGGGCAGGACCCGGTCGTCACCACGCTGAAGAATGCCCTGAAGCAAAACCGAGTGGCCCATGCCTACCTGTTTACGGGGCCGAGGGGCGTTGGGAAGACATCCTTGGCCAGGATACTGGCCAAGGCCCTTAACTGCGAGAAGGGGCCGACGGATGAGCCGTGTAACAAGTGCGATGCCTGCAGGGCAATATCAGAGGGCAGGGATATTGACGTTATAGAGATAGACGGCGCCTCCAATAGGGGTATTGACGAGGTGAGGACTGTACGGGAGAACGTCAAGTATCTGCCCAGCCGCTCCAGATTCAAAATATACATAATAGACGAGGTACACATGCTTACGCGTGAGGCATTTAACGCCCTGCTGAAAACCCTTGAGGAACCCCCGCCCCACGTAAAGTTCTTTTTTGCCACCACTGCACCAAGTAAGCTCCCGGAGACGGTTCAATCTCGCTGTCAGCGTTTTGATTTAAAAAACGTATCCGCATCTGACATAGTGAAACGTCTGATGCAGATTGCCGAGAAAGAGGGGCTGGACATAGAAGACGAGGCGCTTAAGGCCGTTGCGAGGCATTCCAGGGGCGGGCTAAGAGACGCTCAGTCACTGCTGGACCAGTTGGGGTCGTTCCCTGACGGGAGGATAACCCTTGCGGCCGCGAAAGGTCTTTTCGGTACGGTTGGTGAGGAGACGGTGGAGGCGTTGGTGAATAGTTTGATTAGCAAGGATGCCTCCGGCGCACTAAAGGTGGTGCACAATGTAATGAACCAGGGTGGAGACCTGGCCGTCTTTGTTGACCAAGTGGTGTGGTATCTGAGAGACCTGTTGGTGGTCTCTACGTGCGGCTACAATGCGGAGCTGTTGGAAAACCCATGGCGGGACGGAGAACTATTGGAGCGGCAGGCAAAGAATCTCACGGGGGATACCCTGATGTACATGATCCAGGCCCTTACAGGAACAAATAAGAGGGGTATGGATGACTTGCAGGAGAGGATTTTTCTGGAGACGACGGTGGTGAAATTGGCGGGGATGGAGGACCTGGAGTCCCTTAACAATATACTCCTCAGGCTTGAGGAGCTTGAGAAAAAGATTTCCCGCAGTACGACAACCTCTGCCGGTGTGGCTGCCCCTTCCAGACCCCCTGCAGGCGAATATAAAGATTCTGGCGCGAAATCAGATACGCGGAGGGTAGAGACAGACCGGCGTGCGGCAGTTTCTGAGGCGGTGGAAGGGCAGGCAGGGCACGTCTCTTCACAGCAGGCGCAGGATGCAGGTAAGGTGTGGGACATGGCAATGGAACACTTTCATAATGCAAGACCTTCCGTGTGGTCGCGGCTCAAAGAAGGCAAGTTGACCGGCCTTGGGAGTGAGGAGGCGGTGATAGCGTTCCCAAAGGGCCGTCCGTTTTCCAAGAAATCCTTGGAGGGGAACCCTGAGGATGTAAGGCTGATAGAGGATTATTTGGGAGAAATAACCGGCAGGAGGTTGCGCCTCAGGGTGATACTGTCTGAGGACGTTCCGGTTGCGACGCAAAGGAGCGGACCGCCGCCGGACGCATTGGCAGATAAATCTCCTCTGGAATCACCTGATAAATCGAATATTGATAAGATTGTGTCACTTTTTGAAGGAGAAATCGTTAAGTAAGGAGGGGTGTCAGATGAAGGGTTTTGGCAACTTTGCACAGATAATGAAGGAGGCCCAAAAGCAGGCCCAGGTGATGCAGAAGAAGATGGAGGAGATGCAGCGCGAACTTAAGGAACGTGTGGTGGAGGGAAGCTCTGGCGGCGGCATGGTTACCGCCAAGATGAACGGGCGTCAAGAGCTGTTGTCAGTGAAGATAGACCCGGAGGTAGTAGACCCCAAGGACGTGGAGATGCTTGAGGACCTTGTGGTGGCTGCGGTGAACCAGGCATCAAAGAAGTCGCAGGAGTTATACGAGCAGGAGATGGCCAAGCTCACCGGGGGGTTAAATATACCCGGTCTCCCGGGGTTGCCTTTTGGCAAGCCGTAGGTTGCAAGAGGCAGACACCATTCGATTGAGGTTGTATGTAAATAGATGTAAGCTTGATATAGAGAAGGGCTCGCGGTTTATAGACAAGGACCAACAATATTGCAAGCCTATCCAAGACATATGGAGAGACTGATAAGGGAGCTGGCAAAGATGCCCGGTATCGGGCGGAAAACGGCTGAAAGGCTGGCTTACTATATACTTGGACTTCCTGAACAGGAGGCCAGAGAACTGTCAAGTGCCATAGAGGACCTTAAAAAGAGCGGCAGGAACTGCTCAAAATGCTTTGGTATCGGAGTAGATGAAGTCTGCCAGATATGCGCAGACCCCAGGCGCGACAATACTGTGATATGTGTTGTAGAGGAACACAAAGACCTCTTCAGCATAGAGAAGACAGGACACTATAAAGGGGTCTATCACGTGTTGCTGGGACATATTTCCCCTCTGGACAACGTCCATCCAGAAGACCTTACCATAGAGCGACTGATGGACAGGATTAAGAATGGCGGCGTGAGGGAGGTAATCCTGGCTATGAATTTCAACATAGAGGGAGACACTACAGCCTTGTACATTCAAAAGAGGCTGTCTGCCCTGGATCGGCAGGATATAAAGATTACCCGCCCGGCCAGGGGCATACCGCAGGGAAGCTATTTAGAATATTTGTCCAGTACTGTGTTGGCGGACGCCATAGACGCAAGGATGAATTTTTAGTGGGGGATATGTAATGAAGATGGAAATGATACCACGCATGCAGCTTCAGCTGAAGATGAAGCTGGCACCGCAGATAATTCAGTCAATAGAGATACTCCAACTTCCTCTTTTGGCGCTGCTTGAGCATGTGCAGATGGAGATGGAGGAAAACCCCGTGCTTGAAGAGGTAGCGGCTACAGATGCGGGGACCGAGGAGAGTCCTGCTGCGGGCGAGGAAGCAGGGAGTAGTGTAGAAGAAGAGCGTAGTGTAGAAGAAGAGCGTGTCGAGACGTTGCCTGAGGAGTGGCAGGGTAATTACAGACTGGGTAGCCGGTCTGCGATGCGGGGCGAGATAGACAAGAAGCAGGCGGCGCTCGAAAATACCTCGGCAAAACCGATATCTTTCCATGAGTATCTCCTGGGGCAGCTTTCTCTTATGGAGGTGCCCGAAGCGCTGCGGGAGGCCTGTGAACACATAGTATGTAATCTGGACGACAACGGCTACCTCTCCACACCGATGGAGGATATTGTAAAGGAGCTTAACGGGGCTATTGCCAGCGAGGATGCAGGAGAGGCCCTGCGTCTGGTACAGACAATGGAACCTCCGGGCGTGGGGGCCAGGAGTCTCGAGGAATGTCTGCTGCTTCAACTGGACAAGAAATACGAGGAATGTGAACTGGCCAGGGAGTTGATTCTCCACTACCTCAAGGATATAGAAACGAAGAAGTACCCTCAGGTAGCCAAGAAGACGGGCAGGAGTCTGGAGACCATAAAGAAGGTTGTGGAGCACATCTGTAGTTTGAATCCGAAACCGGGTTCAATCTTTGTGGATGAGCCGATAGCATATGTGGTGCCAGACGTAAGGGTTGACTATATAGACGGCCGGTATGAGGTTATCCTGAACGAAGACTACACCATGCCCCATCTCTCTATCAACAACGTTTACAGGACGTATATTAGCCAACACCCCGCGGATGCTGAAACCAAAAATTATATAAAGAAAAAGATTGAATCGGCAAAGTGGTTGATGGACGCCATAGAACAGAGGCGGACCACCCTCTATAGGGTGGCGACCAGCCTTGTAGAGCTGCAAAAAGGTTTCTTTGAGGAGGGCGTCTCCAGCCTTAAACCGCTCAAGATGCAGGACCTGGCAGACCGTCTGGGCATTCACGTATCCACCGTAAGCCGCGCCCTGGCACGTAAGTACATGCAGACGCCCAGAGGCATATTTGCGATGAAGTTCTTCTTTACGGGCGGTTTCAGCAGCGGGGATGGAGACACGGAGTCGTGGGAGGCCACCAGGCAGAGGCTGAGAGAGATGATAGGCACTGAGGATAAAAGCAATCCCCTGAGCGATGAGGAGATAGTCGCCACGCTTAAGGCCAAGGGCGTGGACGTGGCAAGACGCACCGTGACCAAGTACAGGAAGCTTATGAAGATACCATCCTCCAGACAGAGAAGGCAGTATTGAGTTTAATGTAGGGGCTGCCTTGTGTCCGCCCGAAAATGGCTTAGCAGGGCTTTTGGCCCCGTTCGTTTTATGTAACTACGCAGGGCTTAAGCCCTGCGGCACCCCCAGATACATGCCCCCCATAAAATCTCTTACGCAGTTTAAGTAGGGTGCGTCTCGACGCACCGACGATGCTGCCCCTTCCAAATAACCCACCCTTGAATGCTCGTCAATAAAGCCTATAATCTAAGGCGTTGTGTCGAATACCTTTGATATAGTTATAAAAAACGGGACAATTATAGACGGCACGGGTGCACCCGGCAGAAAATCGGACCTGGCCGTAAAGGGCGACAAGATAGCCTGCATAGGGAGCGTAGAACCACCCGGAAGTTGTCCTACCGTAATAGATGCCACAGGACTTGTGGTAGCCCCAGGGTTTATAGACATACACTCCCACAGCGACTTCCTCTGCCTCGTCAGCCCCAAAAGTGAGAGCAAGGTCCTCGACGGCGTGACCACTGAGATATGCGGTAACTGCGGTTCTTCTCCCTTTCCGCTTTCAAAGGAGACATTAGAGAGGAAACAGGAGGGGTACGACAAGTATGGACTGATTATAGACTGGCGGGACGCCGACGGTTTCTTCCGCAGGGTAGAGTCAGCACCAGGCTCAATAAATAGGGGCTTCCTTGTGGGCCACTCAAGCATCAGGGATTTTGTCATCGGGTATGCCGATAGACAACCTATCGTGCACGAACTGTCCCGGATGAAGAATGAGCTTGCCAAGGCCATGGAGGCCGGTGCATTCGGACTCTCCAGCGGTCTTATATATCCGCCGGGATGTTTTGCCAACAGGGAAGAGCTGGTCGAGATCTGCCGGGAGGTTGGCAGGCTCGGCGGCGTGTATACGACGCACATGCGGAGCGAGGGAGAGAAACTCCTTGAGGCAGTGGAGGAGGCCGTAGAAATTTCGCGTAAGGCCAAGGTAAGCCTTCAGATATCTCACATTAAGACGGCCGGCAGGGAAAATTGGTCAAAGCTTGGG
>MHZB01000063.1 GCA_001828605.1 Planctomycetes bacterium RIFCSPLOWO2_12_FULL_50_35
GCTTGGCTGTGGCTTCAGGGGACTGCTGCCCGAGCCTATACTGCTTGCCGGAAACACCGTTCTGTGTGACAGCGGCATGAAGAGTATGAACGTCAGCGAGTCCCTGACGGGCAAGAGGTTGGTTACCCTGAACGTACCGATGGAAGTGACGGAGGAAACGGTTGCGTACGTCGCCAGGCAGTTGGAGTATCTTGTAGAGGTTCTGGAAGAGGTGACGGGTAGACGTCTGGAGATTGAATCCCTGCGAAAGACGTTCGAGTGCTCGAACAGGACTCGCGAATTGATGCTTAAGGTAAATGATTTGAGGACAAACCCGGCTTCACCACTCAAGGGCAGCAGCGCCCTCGATTTCATGCTTTCAAGCCATGTCCTGCTGGGTTCTGAAGACGGCGAGGAATTCTATGCGCGGCTGGCGCAAGAGTTGAGGGAAGCCGTAGCGTCCAGAGAGAAATCTCCCGACTATAAAAATGCAGGGGATGAATTGAGAATCCTGTGGCTTGAGGGCAAACACTACTTTAGCCAGGAACTTATGTCGTTTATCCAGGATAAACTCGGCCTCAGGATAGTATTCGAGGAACAGAACTATGTCTACTGGGACGCCCTCGACATAAATAACCCCTATGAGAGCCTGGCGAAAAAACTTATCTCCATACACTGGAACGGGCCCACGGAGAGACGGGTTGGCATCGTTAAACAGCTTGCCGAGAAGTATAAGACAGACGGGATAATCCTCTTCTCACAATGGGGCTGCCGCAGGAACAACGCCCAGGTGCCCGCAATCAAGAGGGAGCTTGAACGAGCGGGTTATCCGTTACTGAGCCTCGACGGCGACTACGTGGACAAGGGCAGCTACATGCCCGGCCAGTTCGCCACCCGCATCGAGGGTTTTAGCGAGATGCTGAGGGAGAAGAAAAAGGCCCGCGTTGTGACGTAAGACCACAGTTTATTGGGTAGGGCGCGAGATTTTTGGTAGGGTGCGTCTTGACGCACCATCTTTAAAAGTAGTAGCTGCCCCATTTATGGGGCTTTCAAGTTCGATGAATCGAGCAGCTACAACTCCGGTTGCAGCCCGATAAATCGGGCAACTACGTGCTGTAAAATTGGTCAAATTCTATTATCTCTTTCATCGGGTTGTTTTTAATATATTCCCTAATCTTTCCCAGGGCCTTTTCGTTTCTAATGACATGTTCATAGTAATTTGGCTGCCAAACCTTAAAACCCGCTTCTTTACTTATCCGTGCCTTTAGACGCTGCACAACTTTACCTAATGGTATAGAACAGTTATTTAGGATCACAATAAGATGTAAATGATTAGGCATGATGCAGAAGTAGTCCACCTTCACCCCTTCAATATAATCTAATTTCTTTATAGCTGCCGTTATATTATCTTCCAGTTTTATGAAGTGCGGTTGTTTGTCGTTGGAACAGATGGTTACAAAGTAGGCGCCGTTGGTGGAATAATCATAACCTTTTAATCGGATGTTTTTAATCTTTCTCATTAATTCTTTTTGCCTGATAAATCAGGCAACTACAATTGTATTTTCTAATGTATAAACTGCTCAATGAATTGGGCGACTACAATCGTGGTCCAGAAATTTTTAGTGTAGTTGCCCCATTTATGGGGCTTTTAAGCTCGATAAATCGAGCAGCTACAATCGGATCAGGCCCGATAAATCGGGCAACTACAGAGTTTTTATAATTTTGTTGCAAAAAACTACTGCGCTAAATCCCCGTAATCACAAAAGGCTTTTCTGTGGAGAGGCCCTGGTTGTCGTAGGCTATTACACGGACAAGGTTCAGGCCCTCGGCAATGGGGAGTTCGGCGGTAAAGTCACACTCGTCGGTGGGGTCTTTATTGTATTCATAGAAGACCTTGACGTCGTTCACCATTACGTATACGACCCTGACGTCCTGGTCGTCTTCGACGTGGAACTTCAGGTCAATAGACCCCTTTTTTGAGGTTAATACCCCTTCCCTCAGCGTAACAATGGGCGGTCTGAAGGGGAGGAACGATACGGGTGTTATTTCCTCCGCCTCGGCAGCGCTCGTTTTATCATTGATTTCGCTTATATCCTGCACCCTCACCCAGCCGGTGAGTCCGCCCGTAAGGGGTACGCGGAACCAGGCGTTCACCCGTCCGTTGGCCTTGATGACGCTGTCTTCAACAAGGGGGGCGAGCACGGGCGACGTCTCTGACCTGCCGCCGTACACCTTTGCGCCCCCGGTCGTTACCTTCAGGATGCCCGAATAGGGCTGTATCTCGATATGCTTTTTTTCAATCGGGAGTGAGATCGTACTCACGAGGTTTATGCCCAGGTTGATGTCCGCAGCGATTATCTCGAGCACGAGACTCTCAGCCGGCGTATCCCCGACGTTGAATCCAAACTTGGCGGTCTTCTCCTCTTTGGCCTTCAGCAGACCCAGCTTGGCCCTGGGGTTATCTATGCTTATTCCTTCGGGAGACAGCACCCGCAGCATGACTACCGTGTCTTTAGAGTGTCCCTCTCCTATGTTCCTCAGTGAGAGTGTAACCGCGATGTGTTCACCCGTGTGTATAAGACCGTCGTATCTACCTCCCGCATCGTCTGAAATCTGATATGAGTAGGCAAAGGCGGGTGTGGGCTGTGCCCAGGTGGTAATCCACGCCGCGAGATACGGAGGCTCAAAGCTGTTATCCTCGGTGAACTTTATTACCATCTCGTCCCGTCTGTCCAGTGAGTCTTCCGGTACGTCCACCTTTAGGGTGTAAGAGCGGCTCCGGCCGGGTTCTATCACGCCGATGGGGAACTCAAGGCCGTCAAAGGCCGGGTTGGTCGAAGAACTCCTACCCAGCACCCTGTAAAGCGTGCCGTCTCCGCGGTTCTCGACGCTTACGGTGATGTCAATGGCGCCTCCTGCATCTACCTCATTGATTTCCTTAGCAAGATTTATCCTGGCGGTCGGGACCGGTATGCCTTCGGGCATCCCTGACGACCAATCTATTCCCTGCCTTTTCAGGGCCTTTACTGTCTTCTCCTCCTCCTCCTTTTGCACCTGCCGCAGTACGCGTTTACACTCGTCCCACCAGACCGTTCCACCGATGAGAGCGTTTTCCTCTATAAGCCTCTTTGCCAACTGTACCTGGTCGTCGCTCTCGGGGTCTGACCTGTTGGCAGAGTGCTCCCCCTCAAGGTAAACGAGACTGGCGAGGGGCTTCTCCTCACCAGGGGGTCTCTCTATTCTGTTCCTTATAAGACCCTCGTTCAGGTAGTGCACGCGTCTGGTAAGGGTGGGGTTGTCTCTGTCAACCTTTATCGGTATGAGGAGCACGTCGGGCGCAAGACCCACGTACTGGATGTAGCGTCCGTTGGGGGTATAATACCTGGCCGTCGTCAGTTTCACTGCATATTGCCCCTTCAGCGCGAACACCTGTTGGATGCATGCCTTGCCGAAGGACTGTTCGCCCAGTATTATGGCCCTGCCGTTTTCTTTGAATGCCGCCGCCAGTATCTCTGCGCCCGATGCGCTGCCCTCGTCAATCAAGACAACCAAGGGATAGTGTTCTTCCCTGTTACCCGAGGGTTTAGCCCTTACGAAGTCCGGGTACCCCTTTTCGACGCTCAGCTTTATATTAAGGATGCCGGACGAGAGGAGCAGGTCTCCTACACGGATGATTTCATCCAATACCCCGCCGTAGTTTCCGCGGAAATCTATTACCAGTCCCCTCAGGTTTGCTTCCTTCTTCAGTCCCTCCAGCGCCTGCACTACCGACTTGAACGTACCGTCTTGAAAGTTGCTTATTCTTATGTATCCGATGTCCCCCTTCAGCAAGACGGGTATCACGTTTTTCACCTCGACCCGCTGTCTCTCAAGGACATAACTCTTTATTTTACTGTCTCTTACGATGGAGACGGCAACGTTTGTGCCTTCAAGGCCAGACATCCTCTGAAGCGCCTCTCTGAGGCTCATCTTTTGTGCAGGCTCGCCGTCTATCTCAATAATCCTGTCCCCTATCTGTAGCCCCGCCCGCTGGGCAGAGGAGTTTTCATAGATCTCTATGACGGCGAGCGAGCCCTCTCTGAACTCGATGTCCATCCCAAGCCCTACGAAGCTGCTTGTGCCCAAATTCTCGGCCCTTTGGAAGTCTCTCGGCTGGTAAAGCTTGCTGTAGGGGTCAAACCCACTGAGCACGTTGCTGAGCGCGGCGTACTCCAGTTCACTGAACGGAACGGAACACTTCCCGCTCGACTCGATAAAGAGCAGGATTTCCTTGAGCAGGTCTCGAAGGTCTGCCCAGTAGGCAATCCCCCCAATCTCAAACGTCTTGTTTGTTCCATCTATCTGAACCTTTACGTCGTGCGTGTCCACGGAGACCATTAAATTGGGGACTGTCCTTTCTACCCCCTTCATTGCGTCGTTCAGCACCTCGTGGACCTTTAGCTGGTTGAAGTCTATGTAGTATTTTCCAATGCATGAGAAGACCGCATTGACCAACTGCCCTTTCGTTAAAACCTCTTGGCCGGGGGTCTCGCCTGGTGTGTCGCCCATCGTGGGTGAAAGTAGTAAGAGAGAATGGAAGATAACGGTTAGTAGAAGCGCCCTGCCGCAAGCTGACATGATTACTCTATGTTATCGTTTTACGTTGCCTTGTAAGGTACTCAGTGATAAAATCCGCTCTGTGATACTTGACGAGATATATAGACACAAACTCCTTGAGGTGTCTCAGCGCAAAGACCAATACCCCCTGAAAAAACTCGAGACGGTCCTTTCGGGTCTTCCCGATGCTTACGACTTGGAAGCCGCCTTGAAGACCGCGTCAAGGACCTCCGGGGGCATTGGACTGATAGCCGAGGTAAAGGCGGCCTCACCGTCCAGGGGCGTCCTGCGCCGCGACATGAATCCCTCGCAGATTGCCTTAGAGTACCAAGAAGGTGGTGCCTCTGCAATATCAGTTCTGACCGACGAGAAATTTTTCCACGGAAAACTTGCCCACCTGGAGGCCGTCAGAAGGGCGGTAAAACTGCCCCTTCTCCGCAAAGACTTCATCATAGACCGGTACCAAATCATCGAGGCCAGGGCGAGCGGTGCGGACGCCGTACTTTTGATCGCCGCCATACTCGATGACAAGACGCTGAATGCGCTTCTGAGCGCCGCCGGCCAGTTGGGGCTTGGCTCTCTGGTGGAGGTGCATACGGAAGAAGAATTAAAAAGAGTGCTCAAGACGCCTGCCACGCTGATAGGAATAAATAACAGAGACCTGCAGACGTTCAAGATTGACCTGGCAACCACCTCGAAGCTCAGACCGCTTATCCCCGACGGCAGGACCGTTGTGAGTGAAAGCGGTGTCAAGACGAGGGCGGATGTAAGACTCCTAGAAGATGCGGGAGTAGATGCGATACTCGTGGGAGAGGCGTTGGTGCAGTCGGACGATATCGGGGAAAAGATAAGGGAACTTATGGGGTGGGCTTGAGGAACTGATCAGCCCTTATAGTTAGGCCCCACAAAAAGATGACAGAGGCATATCCCGTCGTTTTCAATCTCAGCCCTAGAAAAGACGCAAGGGCAGACGACCCTGGCATCTTTTTTGACGTCGCCGGTAAGTACCCTGCAGGGACAGTATTCATCACCCGCCTTTATCTTTCTTATGGCAATGCCGCGTATTATCGTGTCAACAATCGAGGTCTCGGGGTTGAAGCGGTAAGGAGTGCCGGCCACCC
>MHZB01000064.1 GCA_001828605.1 Planctomycetes bacterium RIFCSPLOWO2_12_FULL_50_35
TGGGTTCGCAGCTCTACGGTCTCTTCAAGAAAACCAGCGGGCATCTGCCAATCGTAGGTCCTGTCCTCGGCGCCTATGCAATCTTTACTCAGACAGACGGCAACCCAAGCGGTATAGAAAGGGAGTACGTTGAGATGTGGTTCTGGCATCACCTGTCGGGCTACAAGGGTACGGCGCATTCCCAGCAGGATGTAAGCTGGTGGTGGGGCGCCTCACAGACGATAGGCAGCTCGGCAAGGATACATGACAGGGCTCTTGAACTAAAACGACTTGGCGGACTTGAGCAGGCCCCGACAGCACACAAACAATAAAGGCTTGAAACCACTACAAAAATAACTTCGGTACCCTCTGTCGTTGTGGGCGAAGCGAAAAAGCTAGCTTTTTTGTCTTATGTAGCGTGGTAGCTTGCTGCCACGTTAAACGTGCGAGACAAACTCGCACGCTACAATTTTTTTCTGGATGTAGTGTCGGGTCTCCGTACCCGACGTAAGCCGTCCGATGCGGGGATCGGACGCTACACCTGGCGTAATACGTCTGCCTGTAGTTGCCCCATTTATGGGGCAACATGAGCCTGATAAATCAGGCGACTACATCGGGGATGTAACATGTGTATCGAGATACCAAGGGTAGACAACGACCTTTATCCGCCTCAGGCGGATTGAATCAACGAAATAAATTTCGTTGTCTACCACTAAAATAATACTCCGGGTAGGTCGTGGTCATACCATGACCCCGCAATGGTCCGTCTGTTTCCTGTATTATCACCTCTGCTGATTTATAGTCAAGGCGTGGCCTTGACCTACCCATTCTGTGGATGGAATAGCACAGGTAATTGAAGCAACTCTCGCAAAAGTCTAATTAGAGACCTCTGGAAAATACAAAATTTTGGTGTGGGGGCGTAATATATTACGCCCCCACAGTGACCAGCGCCCCGCCTGCGGTGAACCGGACTCCAAAGAAGACAATTTTGCAGAGCTCTCAATTAACAAGTAAACTTACTTCCTGGAGAAAATTCTATGCAGCAGGCAGTCTATCTCAAATAATTCTAAATGATTGCAGACAAGAATGCTAAGGCGTGGTTTGAAGAGGGGGTCAACAGCAAAAAACTATAGCTTATGGGCGGCCCTGAGGTGCACCCTTCTTTTCACTATGCCCAAAAATCCGGCGGCGATGTAGCCGGTGAAGATTAAGGAAGGAACTACCTGAGGTACCCAGGCAAAAAGGAGGACTCCTCCTGATAGGATTGAGGCGTATAGGGGCGACCTGAATTGCCTATCGGCAAAGTCCATAGTGTTCGGAAATCTCATCCTCGAAACCATCAATAGTGACAATACGACTGTGACGACTGGCATGAAATCTATTACCCTGCCGGCATTAAAACTGCCGGTGAGATATCCGTTAAGGATGACTAATGCCGCTATCATACCACCTGCCCCGGTAGTCGCCAGGCCGGTATATTCATGGTGCGGATCCCCATCCGCCTGCATTACATTGAATCTCGCCAATCGGTACACTGCTGCCAGAACAAAAGTGAATCCCAAGACCCAACCCATGATAGGATGGTCTTTACTGATGATCCCCCCTATCAGTAAGGCCGGTGCGATGCCAAACGTGGTGACGTCACAGAAGGAATCCAGCTCACAACCCAGCTTGCTCGTGGCGTTCAGATAGCGCGCCAGTTTACCGTCGTAAGCATCGAATATCATGGCTATCATAATAAACCACGGCGCTATGTCAAACCGCCCATTTACAACGGCAATAGCCGCCCCAAAACCACAGCCCAAGTTTGCCATGGAACATATGTTGGGCACAGCCATCTTTAACATGTGAAATATTTTTCGCATATAGAACACACTATCAATTTTTGTGCCAGAAAATCAAATAAAGTGGTATACACCTAAGTGTCATAACTGTAATATCTTAGGGATTTTTGGCCAATAAGCGGCCACGCATTGTTTTAACTCCTATGAACAAAAAATATTGCACCTCTGACCTTTGCGAACGACATCCCCAAGAATCCGACTCTTGCAGAGGTCCCTATATAATTGTACCCTGAGACATGTCGTAAATCCATGGGTTATCCACGGCATCATACTCCAATATCTCATCTGTCCCAAAAAATATGTCTATTTCGGCCTCTGCAGCCTCTTGGGAGTCAGAGACATGAACCAGGTTGAATCGGCTTGAAGTGGCGTAATCTCCGCGGATAGTTCCGGGTTCGGCCTTTGTACCAAAGGTAAAGCCTGCCATCTTCCTGGTTGTTTCAACCACTTCCTTTCCCTTGAGAACCATGGCCACAACAGGACCGGCGGTCACATATCGAATCAACGGCTCGAAAAAGTCCCTCCCCTTGTGCTGCCTATAGTTTTTCCTGGCCAGTTCCTGGGTCATCCTGATGAATTTCATACCGACAATCTGCAGTCCCTTCTCTTCAAACCTGGAGATGATTTTCCCTATAAGTCTACGCTGTACGGCGTCGGGTTTGAGAATTACTAACGTCTTCTGCAACATGGAGGCACCTCTATTTTGGGTTATGTCCCTACAGCTTGTTTTTTAAGCTTATCCAGATAAAGTTCTCTGAGTCTTGAGAAGAATTCCAGGTATTCCTTAGTCCTATAGTCAGGATACGTCCAGGGCAGCGGCTCAAACCGGCCACTAATGTATCTGGACGTTACCTCTGCGTAGATACCTTCTCCAAGAAAGATGCGGTGGGCGTTGTCCTTTGTGGAGGCCAACACCAGTTTGCCGCCGCCTATATAGCCCGGGTCTAAATTTATGGGGCGGCTCACCGGGAAATGCATCTTGCTGAAGTCCTCTTCCATACGGTTCGTAAAGACCTTTATAGGGGCTATTCTGCCCGGTTCTATCAGCCTCTCAAAACTGATGAATTTGCGCCTTATATTCCTTCCCATTTCCTTTTCGTAGTGGTCAGTGAAATTAAACGGGATGACGTCACTCGTCAGGTCTACAGGCCCGAATTCTTCCTCCAGCCTTCTCTCAACCGACTGGAAGAGATTTTCATCGTAGGAAAGCATCCCTACGAAAAGGTTTACTGCCAACGACGGCTGTATTCTGCCCATAGATTAAACCTTTACAATTGTCATTGCGAGGAGCGGAAGCGGCGAAGCAATCTTGTATATAAATACGCCCGACTTTTAGGAGCCGAACAGCTTCTTTATCTCCGGTACTATTCTGTCAAGCGTCACAAACAGTGCCTCACCGCCCCCCCTGAACTGCACCTCGACCTGGCCAACGTCCTGGTATTTCTTTCCCACTACCACCCTATAGGGTATGCCAATAAGGTCTGCATCCTTGAACTTTATTCCAGGGCGCTGGTCCCTGTCGTCCAAGAGCGTCTCAACACCGGCCCCTTCCAGTTCATCATGGATCCTCAACGCCGCATCGAGACACCACTTATCTTTCACGTTGAGGGGAAGCACAAGCACCTGATACGGCGCCAGTTCAGGTGACCAGATAATGCCGTCTTTATCGTGAGAACACTCTATAAGTGCGGCAATAATCCGGTTTACGCCTATTCCGTAACACCCCATCAACATCGGTTTTAGCACGCCATCTGAGTCAAGGAATTTCGCATCGAGGGCCTTACTGTATTTGGTACCCAGCTTAAAGACGTGACCAACCTCTATCCCGCGGGATATAACGAGTTCCTCTCCGCACTTTGGACAGGTATCGCCTTCCACAACGTACCTGAGGTTTTCCACACGGTTAATCTTGAAGTCACGCCCCGGATTCACGTTTACGAGATGGGTATCCGCCTTATTTGCCCCGGTAACGCAGTTTTTAACCACCGAGACGGCCTGGTCTGCTATGATTTTTATATTAAGCCCCACCGGCCCGGTAAAACCCATGGGCGCCCCTGTTACGTTCGTGATAGTCTCCTCATCCGCAAGGCTGATACCGTCCTGGCCAAGTACCTTTGCCAGCCGTATTTCATTGACCTCATGGTCTCCTCTGACGAGGACTGCTACCGGTTCTCCTCCCACCTTATAGATAAGGGTCTTAACCAGTTTGTTAGGTTCTATTTTTAAAAATTCACTTACCTGCCCTATGGTGGTCACCTTGGGAGTAGGGACACTTCTTATGACCTGCTGCACGTCCTGTACGGCAGGCAGGGGTGCCGGCTCTGCCTTCTCCATGTTGACACTATAGTCACAGCCCTTACATCTTGCCAGTAAGTCCTCTCCCACCTCGGAAGGGACCATAAACTCATGGGATACGTCTCCTCCCATTGCCCCGGTGTCAGCCTCTACCGGTATGTACTTGAGCCCGCATCTGTCAAATATCCTGCAGTAGGCGTTGTACATCGCCTTATAACTCTTATCCAGCCCCGCCTCATTTATTTCAAAGCTGTAGGCATCTTTCATGAGGAATTCCTTACTCCTTAGGACGCCGAAGCGGGGGCGGACTTCGTCCCTGAATTTCATCTGTATCTGATACAACGTTATCGGCAACTGCCTGTACGAACTTATCTCGTTACGCACCAGATGTGTGACGACCTCTTCGTGAGTCGGCCCAAGGGCCAGCGTTCTACCGTGACGGTCCTCAAATCGAATGAGGTCTTGTCCGAAGACGTCTATCCTGCCGCTTGCCTCCAGCAGTTCCAGCGGCTGAAGGGCAGGCAAATAGACCTCAATAGCCCCGGCCCTGTCCATCTCTTCTCTAATAATGCCTACTACCTTGTTCAGCACCCTCGTCCCCAGCGGCAGATATGAATAGGCGCCCGAAAGGAGCTTCCGAATCATACCGGACCTTATCATAAGCTTATGGCTGGTAATCTCTGCCTCAGTGGGGTCTTCTTTCAGCGTCGGTATTAGGGTTTGTGACCACTTCATGTGATATTTACTCGGATTGAGCCGCCTCTCATTACTGTCCAGTTGACGTAAGTTGAGTACATTATATTCCGTCTGGCGCTTTTTTCAAGGGCGGCAAGTTGCCCGTGAGAAATGAAGCGTTTTCCATTGATTTGGAGGCGATAAATTAGTAACATCTTCCATTCCTTTCTTTGGGGCCGCACGGATGTAGTTAGTAAACTTAAGAGGAGGACCAACCCCTTATGTGTTCAGGAATGAGCATAAAGAGTAAAAGTTTTTACACAATCATCCTCTTAACCATATCCGTCTTCATGTCCATAATCCCTCTTGCTGGTCTCTCGCACGCCGACGAGAAAAAAGAGGTGGAGGACCCAAAAAAGAAGGAATTGCAGGAATTAATGAAAAAGATAGACACACATTATAAGGAAGCTCAAGAGAGGATGGGTTACTATAACCTTTCAGAGAGCGATTGGGACACGTACGTCAAGGCGGGCGAGGTCATTTCAAAGCTATCAGACAGGGTGCGGAAGGAGTTTGCACCGCCCGACGATGAGGAATACCTGAAACTCACTAAGGAAATGAAGAAGCACGCTGACGATATTCACAAGTCTGCCAGTGAAAGATACTTGGGTGCATACGAAGACATACAGTACTCTTTCGGCAGGCTTCGCAACAGCTGTAAAAACTGCCACAATCACCTGGGAATACAGATATATTCGGAGCTGTACCCCGGTGAGGCTCCCCCAGAATAAACAAAATAGGGGACAAGCTGAGGAATCGTACCCAAATTTTTTCTTGACTACCTTGTTTAATGATGTTAGAGTCTTTGACCGTTTTATCACTTGCCTTCTGGAGTCCGTTAACTGTCCGTGGGAAGGGAGGTGACAAAACTAGTTTCATCCGGTTAATACCGTCGTAGGGTTAGAGTATAAGGAAAGAGGAGGGTTCTTAAGTCGAAAAGGAGGAAGATAAATGTTGCTGAAAAGGCTGGTTATAGCAAGCACGGCCTTGCTTTTTGTTTGTGCCATATCTGTAAATAGCTATGGTGCGAATTCAGTTAGGGAACTCTGCGCCTCTTCGGCCAAGGAGTTCCAGAAGATTAACCGTCTAAAGGGTTATTTCCCGGAAGAGCTGACCGACGCAGATTATGAAACCATCGGTAAGGCCGGGGGAACCATAAAGGCAAACGAAATCGAGCGTGTTCAAAAGTTTAACGTAGACGCGAACACAAAGGTAATAAGCGAGCTCGTACAGACCCACGCCGGTAATATAGAGGTAAGGGCCAAGGGCGATAAGGTTGGACTGATAGAAGAGGTAGGACATTCCTACAGGTTCCTCTTCCTTTCCTGCAGGAGCTGCCACCAGGTATACATGACAGAGGCAGGTCTTGCTCCCTAGGCTTTTCCCTAATCTTCATAAGAAATTTCGCGCCATTTAGAGGAGGGTTTTAAGATATGAAAAAAGTGTTCTTACTCGGCATTCCCGTCTTGGTCTTCTGTCTTGCTATCTGTCCTTTAGCTCTGGCGGACGAAGACATTGGAGCAGCAAGTAATCCGGAAAAGAGCGTATTCTACATCTTCGGCAGCGGTTCAGTTCAGGGCTCATTTGCCCCCCAGGAGACATGCTGTTACTGTCATGGAAACGGCGGTAAAGGCACAACTTTTGGGAAGCAGGCCGGCGTGCCCGACTTTACGGACGCAAAGTGGCAGGCATCCAGGACAGATGAGCAGCTTATGGAAACCGTACTGAGCGGGAAGGATAAGATGCCCAGCTACAGAGGTAAACAGACTGATAATATGATGAAGAAACTGCTCCAGGTTGTAAGGAATTTCGCTAAGAAGTAATAAGCTTCCCTTTCTAATACAAGTACTGCTTCTAAAGGCTCACTGTGCACAGCTTGCACAGTGAGCCTTTTTAGTTTACAAAGAGCCCCTTCGCGCCCCCCCAATCCCGCGGAATGATAACAGAACAGGGATTCTTCAGAAATTTCAAGAAGACCTAAAGGTCTTAAGCGTCTCGCTAATCTGCCTCATGGCGAACCTGTGGTCAGCGGCCCTCAGTGCGGTAACACAATCCTCCGGTACGCTTACCTCGTAACCCCGCATGTAGGCATCAACGGCGGTATAAAGTATGCAGATGTTAGTTACAACACCCGTTAATATAAGGCGCCGCACCCCAAGCTCCTTGAGGGTCTTATCCAGTGAGGTACGGAAAAATCCCGAGTAAGTACCCGTACGTATCACAATATCCCCTTCACGAGGCTTCAGTTCGTCTATTACCTCTGCGCCGAGTGTCCCCTTTACGGCATGTGGAGGCCATATCGCAAATTCCCTGTCGTCCTTCAAATGGCTGTCACAACTGTATATGATAGGGATATTGTTGCGCCGAGCCTTGTTTATCTCTCTCCTTATATTGGCGACAATACCCCGCGCCTTGGGTACTTCCAGGGGTGCTCCCTTTTCCACGAAGTCCCTTAACATGTCTATTACCAATAACGCCGTTTTATTTTTGTCGGGCAAATTAATCACCCCCTTTTTGTTTAAGACCTCTGGAAAAGTGTGCTTTACAGGGTTCAAAACAAGTTTTCACTCCCCTTGAGAGGGTGGGGTGATTTTTGCCTGATCATATCTATTTATATCAGGCAGGCTTAGGAGATTAGGGCATCACCCGCCCCTATTCCCCTCCCCTCTAGGGAGAGGAACATTAAGTAAACCCATGGGCTTTTTCAGGGGTCTTCATTTATTTTACAATAAAAATTCCATTAAATCCTCTGCCAGGATTATATTTCCATTATAAAAGCTCCGGCATTCACGTAAAATATCACGCCCTTCCCACTGAGGATAAAAATGGCTGAGCGCAAGCACCTTACATCCCGACTCCTTGGCAATCTTGGCACAAAGAGAAGGTACTAAATGACCCTCTACCCTAAGGTCGTCGGGAAAGGAGCATTCCAGTATCAAGACATCAGCCCCCTTCGCCAACTCTACAATGTTCTCGCAGTAGTCCGTATCACCCGAATAGACGAGGACCTTCCCGCTCGAAAACTCCAAACGATACCCTATGGTGGGGATCATATGCGCCATTTGCCGTGTCCTTACCTTCCATCCATCAAAGACAGTCTCATCATTCCACAGCTCCGCAAGACTCAACTCATAAGATTTGGGGGACAGGACATTACCGTACAAGCTGTTCAGACCCTGATAAAATTCCTTCAAGCCGGGTGGCCCAAAGACTTGCAAGGGCTTCACCCGTCTCGGTTCGGCATTCCTCATGGCGAAGAGGATGGACGTCATGTCCGCAGAGTGGTCAGGATGCAGATGGGTATAAAAGACCTTATCTATGTCGGCGTAAGTAATGCCTTTGTGGAGCAGTCTCGCCAGGGTGCAGGGCCCCGTGTCCAGCAGCATAATCTCACCCTCCGCCCTGACAAGAATCCCGGGATAACCGCGGGTCAGCGAAGGGACTCCCGTACCGGAGCCTATCACAGTCACCCTGGGTTGGTCACGCTCTGGAGAGGCCTTGTCTTGGGTTGGCATGTCGAGGAGAAATTCTAATCATATTGTCGCTGCAGCGTCAAGACCTATATTCGCCGTGCGACGGTAGGTCTTATCTGCTGTCATCAGACAAGATTCCGTCAACAAGTGGAAGCATGCTGCTGAGACGTACCTCACATTATGAAAGCTGTGGGAAAGCCACTTCAATACCTATGTCATTCTGAGCGAAGCGAAGAATGACCGTTGCACAGATTCCTGAGAGCTCTCGTTGTTTCAGATAGGACAATGCCTAGTAGGGCAGTTCTTCTTTCGTGGACTCCAGGATTCTCAGGTAGCTTTCATGGCGCCTTTCGTCAAGCGAGCCCTGTTCTACGGCGGCCTTTACCGCGCAATGCGGTTCGTGACTGTGGGTGCACTTTGAAAAGCGACAGCCCTTTCCCATCTCCCAGATATCCCGGAAGAACTCTGCAACGTCACATCCCCTGACATCCCAAAGTCCGAGTTCCCGTATGCCGGGCGTATCTACCACGTACCCGCCGATGTCTATCTTGAACAGGGTTGCCCAACTGGTGGTATGTTTGCCCTTCCTTGCGGCCTTCCTTATGTCTTGGACTCTGAGACCGAGTCCCGGCTGAATCTGATTAATAAGAGACGACTTGCCTACGCCCGACTGTCCCGCCAGAACTGTCTTCTTGCCCTTCAGCACGCCTGCAAGGCCATCTATGCCTACACCTTTAACCGCACTGGTATACAGTACCGGGTATCCCAGTCTGCTGTACAAATTTCCGACCCAGGACACCTCATCTTCGCTTACCAGGTCTACCTTGTTCACACAGACTGCCGCACTTAAACCACCGTTTTCTGCAGCAATTATATAGCGGTCAATAACACCGGCCTTTAAAGGCGGGTCCTTTGCGGACACCACGATAAGCACCTGGTCCATATTAGCCACCACCACATGCTCTTTACCGGGCGCCCACGGGGCAAGGCGGGATAGTTTGGTACGTCTATCCTGTATTCCTTCGATTACCCCTTCCCCTGGAGACGTCTCGCTAAACTGAACCAAATCCCCCACAACCACGGGACTCGTCCGCTTGTCGGACACTGTCTTGAGCTTTTTCCTTAGACTGCACCTGTAGTTGTGTCCGTTAGTCTCGACCTGACACCAGGGTCCTTCTACCTTGAGCACGCTGCCTTGTTTCACATCTTTATGCCTCGGAATAATGGAATTCAACCTGTAGTGGTCGAGCTTGCTCGACCGTTCATGGGGGCAACCCTCTGTGGTTACCCTTCTTGTGGGGGCAGGTACGGGGACCTTGCCCCTATCATAAAATAATGTGCTGGCAGAGCAAGCTCTGCCACTACAATAACATAAACATAAATTATACTAGAAGTTAAAGCTTGAGGGCCGCCTCTGCCCCTTCCGCCACCGCCTCCAGGGCCGTACGCCCCTCGCGGGCGTCACCGACGACGTACTGCTCCTTTACTATGCCATCCAGGGCCTCTGCAAGGTCTTTGTTGGGTTTGTGAAGGCTTGCCATAACAATGCCGTCAAATCCGTCTAACCTCTCATTGCCTTCACTCCTCTTATTAATTACCAAAAATCCCGGCCCCACCTCAACCACCTTTGCACTCATAAGGATGTTGGCGCCGCCTTTTTTCAGCCTCTCTGAGACGTGAAAACGGGGGTGCGCCACCAGGCCTATGCCCAACATCCTTCTCATCTCAATGACGGTCACCTTCTTGCCCCTGGTTAAAAGAAAGTCTCCCAGCTCACAACCCTCCGGACCGCCTCCCACTATGGCCACGTTTTCACCCAATGCGTCAGGCCTGTTAAAGGCATCCTTCACGTCAAAAAGATTATTGCCTGTGGTGCCCGGAATGTTCACGAATTCGTCCTTGGCTCCACACGCCAGGATGACGACGTCCGGCGCAAATTTCTTTATGGCGGCGGCCGTTGCCTCTTTGTTGCACTGTATGTCTTCAGTATATTTTTTCGCATGTCTCACAAGGTAATCAAGAAACTTACCCATATTCTCCTTCTTGGGCGCCATGGTTGCATAACGATACCTGCCACCAAGGTCTGCGCCCTTCTCCCAGAGCCACACCTTATGACCTCGTTCCCCGGCAGTGGCCGCGGCAGAAAGCCCTGCAGGGCCGCCGCCCACTACAAGGACACGCCTTGGCTTGGTTTGTGGCATCTTTTCAATTTCCCATTCTTTTCCGATGAAAGGGTTCACGGTGCATATAAGTTTTCTTTCAATAATACTCTCTATACAGCGATTACAGGAGATGCACGGCCTGATTTCGTCTAATCGCCCATCTTTCGCTTTAACTGGAAGGTGTGGGTCTGCAATAAGGGCCCTGCCCATGCTGACAAGGTCCGCCTTGCCCTCTTTGAGCGCCTTTTCTGCCATCTCCGGCCCTAGAATACGTCCCACCGTAATTATAGGCACACCTACCACGGACTTTATGCCGGCCGCCAGGTGCACAAAACAACCCTCTTCCAAGTAGTAGCAAGGGATATTGTAGACTGCGGACGAGCTGTTACATGCCGATACGTGGAGGGCGCTTGCGCCGGCACGCTCGAGTATCTTTGCGATGACCTTGCTCTCCTCCAGCTTAAGGCCCTCGTCCGTATATTCATCGGCGCTTATCCTGCAAATAACGGGAAAGCCGTCCGGTACCCCGTCCCTTATCGCCTCCACTATCTCACGTGCAAACCTCGACCTTCTGTCGGTGTTACCGCCGTAGTCATCCAGTCTTTTATTAGTCTCCGGAGAAAAGAACTGGTTTACGAGATAGCCATGGGCCATGTGTATCTCAACGCCGTCCGCCCCGGCACGCACAACCCTTTCCGCCCCATCGGCGAATCTCTTGATTATCTCCCCTATCTCCGCGGCAGACAGTTCTCTGGGCATTGTCCTGGTCAGCGGGCTGGGGATGGGGGACGGCGCAACAGGGGCAACACCCGTACAGAACTTAAGGGCCTCCTTGCCTGCATGGTTCAGTTGAATAACTACCTTGCCCCCTACCTTGTGGACCTCATCTGCAAGACGTTTCAGGCCGTCTACGTACTTGTCGTCATGAATGCACATCATGCCGTCATTAATCCTGCCCTCAGGGTCAACAGAGATATTTTCAACCGTCACGTACCCGGCTCCGCCTTTCGCCCTCTCGCGGTAATAGGAGATAACCTCATCGGTAACGAAGCCATCCTTGTCGCAAAGATGGGTCTCCATCGCAGGCAATACAATGCGGTTTTTTATCTCCATGGAACCTATGCGGAAGGGACTAAAAAGCCTAGGAAACGACTCCATGACTCTCCTCTCTAGCTGGTAACCTTAACACAGTCCTCTGACCTGCTCTCTGCCGGATGCCAATCGTGGTCAAACCTGCCGTTTGGCCTTACTATCTCTCTATAAAGCGTATCTCTCTCCACCGGACTCCGCCCCGCCTCTTCAATGAGTCTTACAATCTCGGTCACCGACAACTCCTCAGGCGTATCGGCCCCTGCCGAATGGGTTATCCTCTCCACCACCACAGTGCCATCTATATCGTCTACCCCGAAGCTCAGCGATACCTGGGCAAGCTTTATGCCCAGCATAATCCAGAAGGCCTTTATGTGGGGGAAATTGTCCAGCATCAACCTGCCGATGGCCAGGGTCTTTAGGTCAAGAGCGGCAGTAGTCCGAGGAAGCCCCTGCAGAAAGGTGTTATCGGAGTGAAACGCAAGCGGGATAAACGCCATAAATCCGCCGGTCTCGTCCTGGAGCCTTCTGAGCGCAAGCATGTGGTCTGTCCTCTCCTCGGCAGACTCCACGTGTCCGTACAGCATGGTGGCGTTGCTCCTCAGACCGAGACGGTGAGCCTCGCGCATAACACCCAGCCAGCCCTCTCCCGCCAGCTTGTCGGGACACAGCTCCTTCCTTACCCTGGATGAAAAGACCTCTGCCCCTCCCCCGGGGATAGACCCTAGGCCGGCCCGCCTAAGCGCCGTCAGTGTATCCCTTAGCGAAAGACCCGCCCTCTCGGCCAGATGGGCAATCTCCACGGCAGTAAAGGCCTGGAGATGCACCTGGGGATAACGCTCATGCAGTCTGCCAAGCATCTCAAGGTAGTAATCAAATCCCAGTTTAGGGTGCAGTCCACCCACAATGTGTATCTCCGTAGCCCCCTGCTCTACGACACCGTCCGCCTCATTCATCACCTCGTCCACGCCCATTGCATAACTGCCATCTTCTCCCTCCTCCTTAGAAAAGGCGCAGAACTTGCACTGATTCTTACAGACGTTGGAATAGTTTATGTGGCGGTTTACTATATAAAAGGTTTTGTTGCCGTTTTTGCGCTCCCTGACAATATTGGCCATGTGACCGATTTGAAGGACATCATTCGAGGCATACAACCTGAGCCCGTCCTCCCGGCTTAACCTTTCACCGTCAACTACCTTTTTGTATATGTCTTTGAGACTGGAGGAGTTGAGTGTCTTCTTCATCTTTTTTCCTTATCAAACCCTAAGTTAGCGGAAAATTGCCGTAAAATCAAGGCAATATCAGTACTGCACCTTGATGACGATTGTTTTATTGTACACTGCAAAAACCGGACGGGGGACATGAAGACACACAGTAAAGTCAAAATTGTTTGATTAAGTCTGCGTTATAAATTAGAATCTGTTTTAACGTTACCATGGGCATAGAAGAGGCAAAAAAAGAGATTGCAAAGTGTGCAAAGTGCGGCAAGTGCCGCTCGGTCTGCCCCGTATTTCTTGAAACCGGCGACGAGACGCGCGTCGCAAGGGGCAGGATAAGCCTGGCGGAGGCCATATTCCAGGGAGAGATTTACTACAGCCCGGAACTCCGGGACTACATCTATTCCTGCAAAAAATGCCTGCGGTGTCAGGCCATTTGCCCCTCCGGAGTGGACTTTAGTACGATTATGGATGCGCTGTTAGAAGGTATAGAACAAAACATGGGTATACCACCCCTGGCGCGCCTTATCCTCAGGCACGTGCTGCCCAGACGCGGCCTATTTGACTTCGTACTCAATCTGGTCTCCTTCGGCCAGAACTTTCTCCCAGGCGAGCGGCGGGGGAGTCTGCGACACCTGCCTCTGTTTTTTATGGGCAGGAGATGGGTGCCGCCCCTCGCCAGGCAGACTGTGCTGAATAAACACAGACACACAAAAAAACTCGCTAACCCCAGGATGCGGGTGGGGTTCTTTGTGGGTTGCCTTACGAACTACGTATACCCCAATATGGCAGATTCCCTGATAAACGTACTCAATAAGCTGGACATCGAGGTAGTCGTTCCATCCAAACAGGTGTGCTGCGGTATCCCCGCCAAGTCTCTGGGGGACACTACCGCGGCCAAGAAGCTGGCGCAGAAGAACAGGGAGGTCTTTGAGGCCGAAGACCTGGACGCCATCGTCTCCGGATGCGGCACCTGTACCCTGACAATAAAGAGGGATTACCTCAAGATGCTGGGTGACTCGTGGAGACCCATGCACGACAAGATTTACGATATCAACGTATTCCTCGAAAAATTTACCCAATACGAGACTGCTCCTATAGACTCTACGGTTACCTATCACGACCCCTGTCACCTACGCTGGGGGCAGGGTATAATTAAAGAGCCCAGGAACGTAATCAAGCGGTGCGCCACGCTTAAGGAGATGGAGACCCCGGAAAGATGTTGCGGCGGAGGGGGCGTCTTCAGCCTGATATACCGTGACCTGTCCATGATGATTGGCGACCATAAGATAAAGGCCGTAGAAAAATCCGGAGCGGAAAAGGTGGTAACGTCTTGCCCCGGATGTATGCTTCAACTGTCGGACCTTGCCGCCGGCAAGAACCTGCCCGTGGAGACGCTGCACGTGGTAGAACTCCTGGACAGGACACTCAAGAAAAACGGCAAAGAAGGCGTCGTCGCAGGACAAACGGTGGAGGTCAGCACTTGACCTCAAACCTTTTCTCAGGGACACAGGTATCTAATTTCAATTTGAGACCCCTGAAAAACCTTACGTAATGTCATTCTGAGGGAGTGAAGCGACCGAAGAATCTAAAAGTGTAGCGTCCGATCTCCGCATCGGACGCCGCTCGCAGCGGTCGCACCGCCGTCGGGTGCGGAGACCCGACGCCACCGTAACCGATTGGATTCTTCGCTTCGTTCAGAATGACATCATGTCACTGCAAGATTTTTGCAGAGACGTCGGTTTATGCACAAAGGGACAGCGGCCATGCATGACAAGGTAGTGATTTCCACCAAGAATGCGCCTCAGGCCATCGGGCCGTACTCTCAGGGCATCCGAGCAGGCCCTCTCGTTTTCGTCTCCGGCCAGATACCCATTGACCCTGCCACGGGAGACGTCATCAAAGGCGACATACGCACGCAGACCCACCGGGTGCTTGAAAACCTTAGAGGTGTGCTGGAGGCTGCCGGTACGTCCCTGAAAGGGGTGGTAAAGACCACCATATTCCTGGCAAACATGGAGGACTACGGTGCGGTCAATGAGGTGTATGCCGAATTCTTTAAGGACTCCAAACCCGCACGCGCAACTGTTGAGGCATCGAGACTGCCCAAGGACGTGGGTGTGGAGATTGAGGCCATCGCCATAGTAGATACCGGGGGCAAAACATGATACTTGTAACGGGCGGTACGGGCTTTGTTGGACGCAATATTGTAAGGAAGCTGGTACAGGAAGAGAAACAAAAGGTGAGATGCCTGGTAAGAAAGGGCGGGCGGCGAGAGGTGCTGGAAGGTCTCGACGTGGAATTAGTTGAGGGGGACATAACCTCTCCGGTAACGCTTGCCGGGGCAATGAGGGGCGTAGACGCGGTCATCCATATTGTGGGCATCATCAGAGAGATTCCCCCAGACGTAACCTTTGAGAAGATACATGCGGAGGGCACGGCAAACGTGGTGGAGGCCGCCAAAAGGGCCGGGGTAAAGAAGTTTGTACACATGAGCGCCATGGGCTCACGAGCGGACACACCCAGCCGCTACCACACGACCAAATGGGCGGGGGAAGAGGCCGTCCGCTCAAGCGGGATCCCCTTCGTCATATTCCGTCCGTCAATAATATGCGGCAAGGACGACGAGTTCGTGAACATGTTCGCACAGATGGTCAGACAGACGTGGTTCCTGCCCGTCTTCAATGTCATAGGCTCGGGGAAGGTAAAGATGCAGCCTATATACGTGGGCGACGTGGCGCACTGTTTTGTAAAGGCTGCCCTCAGCGCGGATATTGTAAACAAGACGTACGAACTGGGTGGGCCGGAACGGTTGTCCATAGATGAGATGCTGGATACCATTTTCAGGGTGATGGGAGTATGGAAGAGGAAGGTACACATGCCTATCACCGCCGCATGGCCAATGGCCTTCGTGATGGAGAAGACCTGTACGAAGCCCATGCTTACCCGCGAACAGCTCATTATGCTGAAGAGCGACAACGTGGGTGACATAACGGAGATGAAAAGGGACTTTAAACTGATGCCGATGCGGTTCGAGGACGCCATCAGAACCTACTTACAGGTTTGAAGACGTGAACATGGACAAGCTTCTTCGGCAGTTGGTCTGCTGCCCCGATTGTAAGTCTGGGCTGTCTGAAAAGGATGATGCCCTCGAGTGCAAAGGCTGCAAAGCCGCATTCGCACTGGAAGACGGCATCCCTTTGCTCTTCTCACAAAAAATATCCCAAGACCCCCTGTACCAATCGTACAAGAACCAATACGACGAAGACCTGGCGGGGCAGCATGAGCATGATTCCAAGCACATCAAATATATGGAGATGGGCTTGTTGGAAAAACTAAGTTATCACGTCTCAGATTGCCGCGTAGCCATGCACACGTGGAACTCCGCAAGAAAACTCTCAAAACACTTATCAACCTGTACAAGATTCATCGGCCCCACCGCCGGTCTTACGGTACTCGACATTGGGGCAAGCGAAGGCATCCTGCTGTCCGCTCTGGGAGGCAACAGGGTGGCATTCGACATCTCCCCATCTCATCTGAAGCACATAAGGGGAAAAGACATACTGCGCGTATCCGGCTTCGCCGAGAGGCTCCCGTTTAAGGATGCGGTATTTGACAGGGTGGTATCAATCTTTCTTTTCGAACACGTCCTCAGGCCGGAGGAATTGGCCGGCGAGATAACCAGGGTGCTCAGACCGTCGGGCAAGGCAATACTGGGCGTACCGTTCAACGAGGACCCGGAAAGGTTGTTTGAATTAGAGGAAGATCCTGCGAAAGGGGCGGCTCTGGAAACGCAACCACGAGGGGATAGGAAGAGCCACAAACCGCCAACCCTGCATTTTCGCAACTTCGAAAGAGTAGAAGACCTTACACGCTTTTTCCCGGAGCTTCATTTGACGAAGACACAATATTATTTTTACAAAAGAAAGAGACACTTCCCAAAATGGTTTAAGACGCTTTTAAGGCCGCTCCGCTGGGCGCCAGACTCTTTTAAGAAAACCTTCCCGTCCGCCTTCGCCCCCTCCCTGCTGCAGATAGAGCTGACACGCTGAGAAAAAGAGGCAGATTCTACAAGCCAAGGATTATGCCGGGGAGCCAATAATTGTAAAGCACATTGTGCAAGTATATATCTTACAGATGGTTATCAGGATTCTCTTTATCTAATTTCCACTTCAGGGAATGTTGATTATGTATTCACTGGTTTCATTCAAGTCCTGTTCATTGCGTATAACGTGTTCGTAGTAATTGCGCTGCCAGATGCGGTTTCCTGGGGTATTGAATGTTTGATTAATCGATCTAGTTGTCCAATATTTGGAATATGCAACAATTTGTCCCAATGTGGATTTTTGTAGGGGCGAGGTCGCCTCGCCCCTACGATTTTATATGCACTGTTTACAAGACCTGCGTTACACAATCTCCACCAGGCGTTTGCCCTTTATTACCTTCCCTATGACCACGGCGTCCTGACCCTCTGCCCGGAGAATCCGTATTACCGAATCCCCGTAACAGTCTCCCACGATAAGCACCATGCCTATGCCCATATTGAATACCTGGTACATCTCATCTTCCGGCACGTCTCCCAGTCTCTTGATAAGCTTAAAGACGGGATAAGGCGTCCAGCTATTTTTTTCTATCCTAACCGCCGTACCCTGGGGCAGGATACGCGGTATGTTCCCGGGGAACCCCCCCCCGGTAATGTGTGCGATACCTTTCACCACGCGTTTTACCTTGTAGTGCTCCAACACCCTCTTCATGGCCTTAACGTAAATCTTTGTGGGCCTCAACAGTTCCTCTCCCAGTGTCACGCCAAGCTCCTCAACCTTCTTCCTGACGGACCACTTCTGTTTCTGGAAAAAGATTTTTCGTACAAGAGAAAAGCCGTTGCTGTGCAGCCCGCTTGAGGAAAGACCCACCACCACATCCCCCGGTACAATGGTCTTGCCGAGTATCAGGCCCTTCTTTTCCCTGACCCCTACCGCAAACCCGGCGAGGTCGTATTCGCCATTGTGATAAAAATCCGGCATCTCAGCGGTCTCCCCTCCGAGTAAGGCGCATTCGGCCTCCTTACATCCCGCGACTATACCTTTGATTACCTGATGTAACCGGGAAGGCACTACCTTGCTGGACGCAATGTAGTCGAGAAAAAAGAGGGGGTCGGCACCCATGGTCAAGACGTCGTTAACGCACATGGCTACGAGGTCTATGCCAACCGTATCGTGCTTATCCATCATAAACGCTATCTTAAGCTTTGTCCCGACACCATCGGTTGAGGCGACCAGCACGGGTTGACGGTATTTCTTGAACAGGCGGTTTTCGTAATGAAGGCTGAAGAGTCCACTAAAGCCGTCGGGGCATTCGATGACCCTTGGACCAAAGGTCTTTCGCATATCCGCATGTATGTCCCCGGTGAATTTCTCCTTGGTGGATATATCCACACCTGCATCTTTATAAGATATTGGGGACATAACATGAGACCCTTTTAGAGGTTTGTGAGGCGAGACACGATCTTTAAAGACTACACCACAATTATGTGTTCCCCGGCCTTTTCTTCCCACTCTTCCAAGTCCGCAGGAACCTTCTTAACTACCTCTGCCGGCACGGGGTACTTACCTGCGAAACAGGCAACACAGTAGTCCTTCGGGGGAGAAGTACAGCTCAAGAGGCCCTCTATACTGAGATAACCCAGACTGTCTACCTCCAGGAACTCAGGTATCTCCTCCAGCGGGCGGACGGCCGCTATAAGTTCCTCCCTAATCTGAAAATCTATACCGTAATAACACGGATAGCGATGCGGCGGACAGCTAATCCTTACGTGGATCTCCTTTGCACCGGCCCTCCTCAGCAGCCCGAAACGGCTCTTGGAGGTGGTACCCCGTACGATTGAGTCGTCCACCACTATAACCCTTTTGCCTGCGACCACGCTTGAGATGGCGTTTAGCTTAATCTCTGCCTTTTGATGCCGCTGCTCGACCCGGGGCAGAATAAAGGTGCGGCCTACATAATGGTTACGTACAAAGCCCCTCTCCAAAGGGATTCCAGAGACCTGTGAATAGCCAATGGCCGCAGAATTTCCCCCCTCGGGCACAGGGACCACTATATCCGCCTCTACCGGACACTCCTCAGCCAGCTTGGCGCCCAACCGCTTGCGAAAGAGGTGGACGTTCTCTCCGTATACGACACTGTCCGGTCTGGAAAAGTATATCAGCTCAAAGATACAATAGGACGGCTTCGCCGCAGCAAAGGTCTCCGTCCTCAGGCCGTCCTTGTTTATGTGGACTATCTCGCCGGGAGAAACCTCTCTAAGATATTCCGCCCCAACCTGGTCAAGGGCGCAACTCTCCGAGGCCACGGCGTAGCCGTCCTTCAACTTACCGATGCATAACGGCCTGAAACCGTTGGGGTCTCTGACGGCAATCAGCTCTTCCGGAGTAAGGATTAAGAGCGAAAATGCCCCCCTAAGGTCTCCCAGAAGGCCGGGGAGATTCTCACAGTACTCAGGCCTTGCCATCAGATGCAAAATCGCCTCGCTGTCACTGGAGGTTTGGAATACGGCGCCGCTCCTCTTAAGGGACCTTCTAAGCGATACGGCATTAACCAATTGCCCGTTGTGCGCAATCGCAACCGGACCCTTGGAGTACTCGGCCACAAATGGTTGTGCGTTTTGCCGTTCGCTCCTGCCAACGGTAGAATAGCGGATGTGCCCTATGGCAGCGGAGTTCCTCAAGAGTTTAAGGTCTTGCAAATTGAAGACGCTGCTGACCAGGCCCATGCCCTTGTGCCAGACTATATCGCTGCCGTCTGTGGAAGCTATACCAGCGCTTTCTTCGCCGCGATGTTGAAGGGAATAAAGTCCATAGTAAACCTTCTCCGCAGCGTCCACGCTACCATAAACACCAAAAAGCCCGCACTCGTGCTTTATCGCATCCATCGAACTATTATCCTCGATTGGGACTATTCCTGTCTTCCTGACAAACGGTCAATAAAAGGGTAGGATTATATAGGTATGCCTCATACATGCAGATTCTTGATGCCTCCATAGAAAACTTAATTATAGCATCCTTGCCATACCAGTCAATACATTCTCTGCCGGTGCTAAGGGGCGGAGCCTTACTCTAGTGCATATTATACAAGGACTTCAGATAAAAACCTTGAAGGCAAAACTATATTATGATAATGATACATCCTGCAGATGGCGATGAGTGACAAGGATTTGCGAAAGGCCATTAAAGAAGCAAGACTTTATGTCTTGCTCACAATCAACCTATGTAAACTGTCCGTGCTTGACACTGCAAGGCTTGCCATATGTGGAGGGGCAGATGTCCTGCAGCTTAGAGGCAAGGATGTGCCGGAAAAGGAACTCCGCAGGCTTGCTTTGGAACTCAGGGCGTTGACCAAAGAGCTTGGCGCTATATTTATCATAAACGACCGCCCGGACATCACCATAGAGGCCCAGGCAGACGGACTGCATATAGGTCAGGAAGACATGCCGATAGAAGAGGCCAGACGCCTGGTCGGTAACGACAAACTAATAGGGATTTCAGCCCACAGTATCCAACAGGCTCGTCAGGCACAGGCAAACGGGGCGGATTACCTGGGAATAGGTCCAATCTTTCCCACGAATACCAAGGCACGAGTAAACCCCGTGGGGGCACAACTAATACAGCAGGTTGTAAAGGAGATTACCATACCGTTCTTCGCCATCGGAGGCATCGATACATATAACGTCCGGCAGGTCTTGGCCGCAGGAGCCACACGCATAGCCGTCTGTTCTGCGATTGTCTCTCAGGAAGACGTGCTGGACGCTGCGAGAGGCCTCTGCCGTGAGCTAAGCAGATGAACCTGTTGAGGTCTGACATCAGAACGCACAACCCCTTAATCATTAACACTGCACATTCAAGCAGTCCTTTAGACGGTAGACGACGTTGCCCAAGCACTCTTTTATAAGGTCTGCCAGCACCATAAGCCTCTGTACCCTGCTCAGCCGAGTGCTGGGCCTGGCCCGTGACGTCCTCTGTGCCAGCGTTTTCGGCACCGGCATGGTCTGGGACGCATTTGCGGTGGCCTTCCGTATACCAAATCTATTCCGCAGGCTGTTCGGCGAAGGAGCCCTCACAGCGGCCTTTGTGCCGGTATTCACCGAATACATGGAAAAGCGGGGGGCGCGTGAATCCTGGATACTGGTAAGCGTGATTGCAACGGTATTGACCGTCTTCCTTGGTTTGGTGGTAATCGTGGGGGAGGTCGTTTTCTATACAGTCCCAAGGCTCACACCAATAAGCGAAAAGTGGCAACTAGTGCTGGAACTCTTGGCCATAATGTTCCCGTACATGCCGCTTATCTGCCTGGCCGCCCTGGCGTCTGCCGTACTCAACTGCCTCCGCCATTTTCTCATGCCGGCCCTCTCACCCGTGGCGCTGAACGTGTGCTGGATAATGGGCATCCTCGTCTTGTCCCCCGCCCTGGGTGACACCCAAAACGAGAAGATCTTCGCCGTCGCCCTGGCCGTTGTTGTTGGCGGTATCTTACAACTCGGCATGCAGCTATTGGTGCTTAAGAATAGAAGTACCGGCCATAATATAAGCCCTGTCTTGGAACTCTCCCATCCGGGACTCAGACAGGTTATAAGGCTGATAGGACCGGTTGTTTTTGGTCTGGCGGTGGTGCAGGTAAACGTCCTGGCAGACAGTCTGATCGCCGTGGGGCTGGCGGCTTCACCGGGAGGGGCCGGCTCCTTCACGCTGCTGGGGAATACTTATGAATACCCCCTTCGGAGTGGGGCCGCATCGGTATTATACTATGGAGACCGTATAATCGAATTCCCACTGGCGCTTGTGGGCATCGCAATGGCTACCGCAATGTTCCCCGCCCTCTCAACATATGCAGTAAGGGAGGACTGGGAAGAGTTTTCCGCCACCCTGCACAAGGTACTGAGGATAGTAATATTTACAAGCATACCGGCGTCTTTTGGACTTATGGTGCTGGGCGGGCCGCTTGTGGAACTCTTTTTTGAGAGAAACGCCTTCACTCATGAGTCCGCACTTCGCACCGCCTCAGTAATACTCTTCTATGCCACGGGGATATGGGCATACTGCTCCCTGCACATATTGATACGGGCCTTCTATTCGCTGCAGGATACGTCAACCCCCGTAAAGGTGGGTGCGAGTATGGTAGTCCTTAATCTGACCCTCAACCTCACTCTCATCTGGTTCTTAAAGGAAGGCGGTCTGGCGCTGGCCACGGCCATCTCCGCCATGGTACAGACATCCATACTGTTTATTATCCTGAAAAAAAGGCTTCATCTGAAGGGCTTTGGGGGTATATCAGCAACCGTGATAAAGACGGTAACAGCCTCAGCCGTAATGGCGTTTGTGTGTATAATCACACTGAATCTGCTGCCCGAACATCATGGGAGTCTCGCCCTGAAGACGGCAAGACTCTTCGTGCCGTTACCCATTGCAGTGATTACTTTTCTGATAGCGGCACGCATGCTGAGGTCTGAGGAGTTTCAGTACCTGTATGACACTTTGGTCAAGAAGGTAAAAGCAAAAGAAGACTAGGTCGTTAAGAACATTAATCTAAGGAGGACGCTCATGGACATGGATTGGAAGGTTCTCATTACCACCTTTGGCGCCATTTTCGCTGCGGAATTCGGGGATAAGACACAGCTGGCGGCAATATTTCTGGCCAGCCAGACCGAAAAGCCCCTGGCAGTTTTTATCGGTGCAGCCCTGGCCTTGGCCGCGGTGACGCTGATAGGTGTAACCCTGGGAGCTGAGATTGCGCAGGCCGTGCCTGTAAAATACATCCGCAGCGGAGCCGCCATCGCCTTTATCGGGATCGGGGTGCTGATACTCCTGGGGAAGTTGTAGACATTTTGCTGGTAGGCTAATTCGGGGAGTCTTCGACTGCCATGTAATCCTCTGTTAACTGAAGTTTAGTTCTTTTCAAGCTGATAATTTGCAGCAGAGACCAAATTATTGAACTTAACCTCCCTTTCTTTCGGATCAAGTAAAGGTCTAAGTCTAATTCTACATATAAAGCCATCTTGGTCCAGGGAGAATTCTACCAAATCGAATATGCGAGAGTGGCTTTGCCAGTCTATCGTCGCGTTTATCTTAAGGGAATCCATGTTCTTAACCTCGCCTCGGTTATAAGCAGATTGAACTTTAAATATCCATTCACGTATAGCGTGGGTGAGGTATAAATCCATATCTATTTCCTTTGGACATGTTGCTTCATCTAAGATATTTATAAGTTCACCGTATCGCGCATGAATTTCTCCCTCAGTTAAATTACTCTCTAAAATAAAATCTCGCTCTTGTTCAAAGGTTCTTACTTTGGCGGCATCTGAAATTGTGTATTTGTCGTCCTTATATTCAGGTAAATAGTGTTCAAGTTCGCCATTAGACAGAACATGCACTCCAGAACGTTTAAAAGCCTCAATTATTTTTTGGAGTCTCCCTTCGAGAAAGCTCCCTTCTTTTGTATTGCTTGAAATGAGACTCTTAATTTGCTCTCTAAGATATCTTAATCCAAGCAAGTAAACATAGCGTTTTTTATCCAATTCACTTGCTTTACAAAGCGCATCTCGGAAGTTTTGAAGATTTGACTCGGAGGTATCAGCTAACTTTGGTTCAAGTTCACTCAGGCACGCACTTATTGCCCTTTCGGCATCCCCTATCACCTGCATAAGATCTCTCCCTATACCTTCCGTTTGCAAATATGCTCTACAGCGGTCATCTTCAGATACAGACTGCCTTAGTTTGCCTTTGGTTAATACGTCTAAATCAGCCACAAACTTAGCATCAATGTTCAATTTCTTGCATATTTTGAAAAACAAATCTAATTCTTCTTTGCCGGTAACGTCAATAATACAAGCCACTAACGCCCCTAAAGGCTTGCCTCTTTTCTCTTGGATTAGACTGAAGACCTGTTGGTCAGAATAGCCTTCTACAAAAATTGGACGAGAGGCAAAGAAGAATTGTTTGTGATGCGTATTGAGCCTTGGCAATAGACGCTTTATTCTTCGCTCGTCTTCGCTATCTATTTGATCAATAAATGAAGGAGGCTTATCAGGCTGGAAAACGACACAGTGCTTCAAATCTTCAAGTGTGCGTATATCAACGTAATAAGGAGAATGCGTAACGATAAAAAATATTTTCTTCTCTGGAGAGTTAAGCGGATTGCCCGCAATCTTTCTAAGTTCTTGCAAAAAGAATGTTTGAAATTGTGGATGCAGATGCAACTCTGGCTCATCAATAATGAGGCAATTATAATCGTCATTATAGAGGAAGGTTAAAAGAGTAAGCAGTTCTTTGAGCCCATGGCACTCACTCTCCTTTAGACCATATTCTGGACCATATTCGTTTCCCACATCTATTTTCTGGATTCTAGGCTTGAGGAATCCGCCTTCTTCTACCAATCTTATTCGTCTACCAAACAACTGGGATAAGGTTGCTTCAATTTTTATCTTAATATCCAGTTTTTCTTTCAGAGTTACAAAGGCATCGGCAGATAAGCCATAGTTCGTTCCAAAATTTTTAAGAACAGCAAATTGTCCCATATTTAACCCGCTCTCTAGGGCGCTATAGCCAAAATACTCATATCTCTGCCTTTCAAGACCAGCGAGACGTTCCGAGCTCAAATATCGAACTTTGATGTTTTGGTTTTGACACTGTTGCTTTAATTGTTCAACAAATCGTGTTTTCCCAGTTGCATTAGGACCTACGAGATAGTTTATATTACCCCATTCATTCTTTTGGAACTTCTTGTTACCCCATAAGTCTGGAATCGAAATATTGATGTCGAGCTTCATTACATTTTACCTCAAAGTAATACCATATTGTCCCTGCGCACCACCTCGTCGTACGGTTTGGAGCCCAGTGTTTTTCTCCACTGTGGAATTGGAGGTCTCTTGTCTCGTATTTTACTTTAAGCTGATTCTATAACCCTTCTTTGTCAAAACCACCAACTTCCCTTTTAAGTCATCAAAGTTTGATTCTTTGAAAAATCTGTCTAGAGCCTTTGTTACATCTTCCCAAATAGAAGGATGGATCCTGACGACGATTATTCCACAGGTTTCTCTGGGTGGGTATTGCAAAATGTTTGCAAAATGTTTATCAAACGTTATAAGCGCCCTCTCTTGCTTTTTAGCAAGATTAACAACCTCGTTATCGGAGATCCTGGAAGCATTCAATTCTTTGACGTCTACAACATCGTGACCGGTTTCTACAAGGTGGGATACTATCCTGGAAGGAACATTTTCATCCGCAAGAAATCTCAATTAAACAACTTCCTCAAAGGGTATAAACTCCTGTTCTTTTATCAGGAAAGCAGCGTAATCAAGGCAGGCCTTAATGTCCTCTACGGCAAGATTTGGGTAATAATCTCTTATAATATCTTCTGGCGTCAGTCCCTCCTTCAATAGTTCAAGTATAAGATAGACCATAACCCTTGTACCCTTAATACAGGGTTGGCCGTGGCAGACGTTTGGGTCTATCTCAATACGTTCTTTCATAGTCGTGAACCAATAATATTGTGATCTAGATGCCGGAAAACACCTTCAGCCTACAATTTTACACAAATAAAAGGTTATGTCAATAAACGCGTTTAACCCCATAAACAGGTGGGCAACAAGCCCCACCCTCCGGTAATGTCTCAGATAAGCACCATATTGTCTCTGTGCACCACCTCGTCGTACGGTTTGGAGCCCAGTATCCTCTTTATTGACGTGCTGGACTGTCCTTGGATCTTCATAAGCTCTGCAGAGGAATAATTGGTGAGTCCCCTTGCAAACTCGGTGTTATTGCCTGTGGCAAATACAGAGACCACGTCGCCTCTCTCAAAATCTCCGTCCACATCGGCTATCCCCGATGCCAGGAGGCTCTTGCCCCTCTTCGAGAGCGCATCGTAGGCGCCGTCGTCCACGTATATCTTGCCCTTCGGCCTCAACGTAAAGCCAATCCAGCGCTTGCGGCTGGTGAGCTTTTCGCGCACGGGAATAAAGAGTGTGCCCAGCTCCTCACCTTCCATTATCTTTATCAGAACGTCCGGCGCCCTGCCGTTCGCTATGACAACCGCCCCGCCGGAATTTGTCGCTATGCGCGCAGCCCTTAGTTTGCTCTCCATACCACCCATACCGAGGTGTGTCTTTGACCTGGACGCAAGCCCCTCTATGTCTGCAGTAATCTCCTCCACCAGTGGTATAAGCTCCACACCCTTATCCGGCCTCCTGTAAAGTCCGTCCACGGACGAGAGCATCACCAGCAGCTCCGCCCTCAAAAGATTGGCCACCAGGACGGAAAGGGCATCGTTGTCGCTAAAACTTATCTCCTCCACCGAAACGGTGTCGTTTTCGTTAATCACGGGTATGACCTTGAGACCGAACAGGGCGCTGATGGTGTTGCAGGTATTCAGATAACGGTGACGCCCTTCTAAATCCTCTCTGGTAAGCAGTATCTGGGCGGCATGATAGCCCTCCATCTTGAAACAGTCATCGTAGGCCCCGATTAACTTGCTCTGACCCACGGCGGCGGCCGCCTGTATCTCCGGGAGCGTGGTCGGCCTCTTGCGCATGCCAAGCTCGCCCATCCCCGCACCCACGGCGCCCGAACTCACCACAGCCACCTCGTAGCCGCGCCTCCTGAGACCCACTGCCTGTCTGGATATGCTCGCCACCTGCGTCATATCCAGAAGCCCGTCCTTCGTGGTAATCACGCCGGTGCCGACCTTTACCACCAGCCTTTTAGTCTTCGATATAATCTCTTTCCTGTAATTTTCTTTCATAAAGTTTTTCTATCAACCCTATTGACATTTAGTTCCCGTGTGCTATTATCGGCCTTCGTTTGCCGTATATGCGGGCGGGTTTAATACCTTAGATTATAGTGCCGTCCATTACAAACTCAACTGGTCTTTCCCAAAGGAGATGAAAATGGCCAAGGAGATTCTGGTAGTAGGAAGTAAGATAAAGGAATACATAAAGTCTAAAGATTGCATGACATCTGGAGAGCTTATTCCTGCGCTGAGCGAGAAGGTCGAGTGTCTTCTGGATAAGGCCATTGAAAGGGCAAAGGCCAATAAGAGGAAAACTGTAGGTCCGCAGGACGTGTAATGTCGGCCTCTCTGTTGTGCTGCCCGCACCAATTCTTTAATTTGCTAATATGTAAATTTAGGGGGGACTAGTTTGTCTTCAGCTTCTGTATGAGGACTTCGTTGACCATCTTAGGGTTTGCCTTGCCTGTAGACTGACGCATTACTTGGCCGACAAGGAAGCCCAGGGCCGTCTTTTTCCCTTTTTGATAATCGCTGACTGCCGACGGGTTATCATCCAGAACCTTTAGTACAAGCCGTTCCAGTTCTTCCCTGTCGCTTATCTGAAGAAGCCCTTTTTCCTCCACTATCTTAGCGGCATCACTGCCCGAGCTGGCCATGTCAGCAAATACCTCTCGGGCAGTGGGCATGCTTACGGTGCCCTTTTCGACCATTACTACCAGCCCAACCAGGGCCTCGGGGCGCACCTTAAAGTCCCTTATTCCTAACCTCCTCTCCTTAAGCTCCCTGAGCACGTCATTTGTTATCCAATTACACAGGGACTTGGGGGCGGCATGGAGTTCCACACACCGCTCAAAATAATCCGCCACTGCCTTGTCTTCCGTAAGGACCCCTGCGTCATAGTCCGAGAGGGAGTATACCTCCACAAAGCGATTCCTTCTAGTAAGCGGAAGCTCCGGAAGCATAGACCTCAGTTCGCCCAGCCAACGCTCTTCAATTACCATTGGCACAAGGTCCGGCTCCGGGAAGTATCTGTAGTCATGTGCCTCTTCCTTGGTGCGCATCCTCTCGGTCCGTTCCCTAACCTCGTCCCACAGCCTGGTCTCCATATCCACCTTTCCCCCAGAGTCTAAGACGCCTGTCTGGCGGTTTATTTCATACTCCAGGGCCTTGAGCACGGCCTTCATCGAGTTGAGGTTCTTCATCTCCACCCTGCTGCCCAATTTCTTCTGCCCCACGGGCCTCAGTGATATTGACGCCTCAAACCTTAGAGACCCTTCCTGCATCTTACAGTCCGACACCTCGTTATACAGCAGAATGTTTCTCAGGGTCTGCATAAACTGCTCAACCTCTTCCAGACTGCGCATGTCAGGTTCCGTGACTATCTCAAGGAGCGGGACACCGGCGCGGTTGAAGTCCACGAGGCTGTAATCTGCCGACGCATCCTCCGGGTGGACGAGTTTGCCGGCCTCCTCTTCCAGGTGCACGTTGTTGATGTTTATCTTCTTCACCCCGCCATTTGATCTTATTTCGACATACCCGCCCACGCCCAGGTTTAGATGGTTCTGCGATATCTGATAGTTCTTGGGCAGGTCGGGGTAGTAGTAGTTTTTCCGGTCAAACGTACTGAAAAGGTTTATCCTGCAGTTAAGCGCAAGAGATGCCTTCAGGCTGTATTCCAGGGCCTTTTTGTTTAGTACCGGAAGCACACCCGGCATTCCCAGGCACACGGGACAGACCTGGGTATTAGGGGGTGCGCCAAAAACAGTAGGACAACTGCACCAGAGCTTGGACGCAGTCGCCAGCTCCGTATGCGTCTCAAGACCTATAACTACCTCGTATTTCATTATCTTGTAAGATTTTCCGACTGTTAGAACGTTGCAGCAAGCTGCCACGCTACATTAGATCCTGCCCTTAAGCTAAATTGGTTCCTTGTGAATCAGACCAGATATTTCAGCTAACTTAGCACGAGTTTCAGTAAATTTTTGGTCTAAGGTACCAAGCTGGGTTTCAAGGGCTTCTAGCCTCTCAATCAATTTGGGTATCTCTGGACTAGGTTCCAATTGCTCTGTTGACTCTAAATGTTCCTTCCAGCTTATTAATGCATCAACTGTGGTCCCTATTCTCACTATTTTAGAATCTAAGTCACCAATTCTAGAACTCAAAGCAGTAATTTTGCCTTCGTTAGCGATTCCTTTTCCAACTTTTTCTTCTAATACCGATACTTTTCCATATAGATAATACCCCCCCCACAGAGTGCAATGAGGGCAGTACTGATAATTATAAAAAATGCGCTCGTTAGATCAGGTTTTCCCATTTCAAGAACCTCCAAATTAAGTAAACAATGTAAAATTTAAGTTACTGTAGCGTGGGAGCTTGCTCCCACGCTAAGCCTTTACCCAAAACTATCCATCAATCCACAAAAGGGATAATCCTGCTAACTCTTAACTAAACCTTTTCTAACGGAGGTCTCCAGAATGAGCGCTCTGCAAAAATAGTCTAAGCATCAATTTAAGAGTAGCCGCAGGCTTTAGCCTGCGTTATACGCACCCTAAAGGGTGCGGCTACATTTACCTCTTCAATTTGATACTTTTACAGAGGTCTCAATATGGGCAAACTTGGGAATAATTGAAATTCTTTAGTCTTAACGTCCTGTTTTTACCATACGTTTTATATCTGCTCGTTTTCACTCTACAGAACGTGGCAGCAAGCTGCCACGCTACATTAAAAATATAGCACCAGACGCTGCACCAACGAGAACTTAGAACTTTCCATGTCTCAGTTTCTTGGAAATAGTCTCAATCAAATCGTAGCGCAAGCGTGTTTCCTTCAGGGCCTTGACGGTCTCGTTAATGTCGTAATCCACCTTCTTAAACTCGACGTTACCGTCTTCCCATATAACATAGGATGCCTTGGGACTGTAACCGCTGGGGAAACCCACACTGCCCGGATTAATGATAGTCGTCTTGCCTAGCTTCCTCTGCATGGGCATATGGGTATGACCTATAAACACAAAATCGGCGTCCACCCCCTTCAGCTCCCTGTTCATAACCTTGTCCGGGGTGTCGGGCGGAAGGAACGTACAATTATTTCCCCTTGGTGAGCCGTGGGATAATAAAATTTTGCAGCCGTCCAACACTATCTCTTCCACCAGTGGAAGTCCCCTCAAGAACTCCTTTTCTTCTTCACTTAAAACGCTTCGTGTATACTCTTTCCCGGGCTCGGCCAGCTCAGCATACTCCGGCGGACAGCAGCAGTCATCACGCAGCCCGCTTGCCGCGTCGTCATGGTTACCCCTTACAATCTTGTCGGAGATTGAACGCACAAGCTCAATGCACTCCTTCGGGTTAGGCCCATAATTTACCAGGTCACCCAGACAGAATACCTTATCAACCCCCTTTTCATTCTCACGCACGGCGGACAGCGCCTGTATGTTTGAATGTATGTCAGATATTATCAGTATCTTCATAGGTAGTCTCCCGGCCTCTTCAAATGATAATCGGTCTCTCTCTCGAAGGCACGGGCTACCTTCAGGAGCGTTGCCTCGTCAAAATGCTTACCCATTATCTGCATCCCAATGGGAAGATTGTCGCGTGTAAAACCGCATGGTATAGAAATCCCAGGTATCCCTGCCAGATTTGCGGGAATTGTGAAGACGTCGGAAAGATACATCTCCAGGGGATTTTCGATACGTTCCCCAAGCCTGAACGCAGGCGTAGGCGAAGTGGGACATAAAACAACGTCTACTTTCTCGAACGCCGACAAGAAGTCCTGTCTTATAAGATTCCTTACCTTGGACGCCTTGAGGTAATAGGCGTCATAATAGCCGGAGCTCAGTGCGTACGTGCCGAGCATAATCCTGCGCTTTACTTCGCTGCCGAAACCTTCGGCCCTGGAACGGCTGTACATACTAATAAGCCCATCCGACGACGCCCTGTACCCGTAGCGAACACCGTCGTACCTGGCCAGATTCGAGCTGGCCTCGGCAGTGGCGATTATATAATAAACGGCCACCGCATACATCGTGTGCGGCAGAGAAATCTCGACCACATTAGCACCAAGGCCCTCGTAGGTCCTGATAGTCCCTTCTACCGCCTGATGCACCTCTTTATTAAGTCCCTCCGCAAAATATTCCTTCGGCACGCCGATGCGCACGCCAGCTATTGGGTCATCGAGCGTTGACAGATAATCAGGTGCAGGCGCCGCAGCGCATGTAGAGTCCCTCCGGTCGTGCCCTGCAATCACCTGGAGCAAAATGGCTGCATCCCTGACATCTTTTGTGATGGGACCTATCTGGTCAAGCGATGACCCGAAGGCAACCAGGCCGTAGCGGGATACCCTGCCGTAGGTTGGTTTCAAGCCCACCACACCGCAGAGACACGCAGGCTGCCTCACGGAACCACCTGTGTCACTGCCAAGGGCCATATAGGCCATCCCTGCGGCAACCGCTGCAGCAGAACCGCCGCTGGAGCCGCCCGGAATACACCTCACATCCCAAGGGTTCTTGGTTGGCTTAAAACCAGAATTTTCTGTCGAGGAACCCATGGCAAATTCATCGAGGTTTGTCTTACCCACTATAATGGCGTCTTCCGCCCTCAGTCTCTCTACAACATGTGCGTCATATGGTGGAACGAAGTTACCCAAAATCTTTGACGCACAGGTGGTCCTCAGACCCCTTGTGCAGATGTTGTCTTTTACGGCAACGGGCACGCCCATAAGAAGCCCCGGTCTTTCACCCCTCTTCACACGGGCATCTATCTCCTCGGCAGTCTTGAGGGCGCCTTCTTTGTCGAGTGTCAGGTAGGCACCTATCAGAGGTTCTTTCTCTTCTATCTGGGCAAAGAGTTCTTCTACAACCTTTTTGGCCGTCAGCTTGCCGGAAAGGGTCTTTTCCCTAAGTTCAAAAGCAGTAAGTTTACAGATAGTAGCTGTGTCCACGTTTTTAGAATTAATCAATCACCTTCGGCACCTTGAAAAAGTCCCCGGCCCTGGACGGGGCGTTCTTCATGGCCTCTTCCAGGTCTATGGACGGCCTCGGCTCATCCTCGCGAAATACGTTTCTTGCAGCGGCGGCATAGGCCATAGGCTCTACCCGGGATGTGTCTAGTTCTTTGAGCTTTTCTATGTATTTCAATATGTCCTCAAGCTGAGTGGTAAAGATCTCTCTCTCTTTATCGCTGAGTTCCAGTCTGGCCAAGAGGGCCACGTGGTCTATGGTTTTTCTGTCGATAATGGACATGAATCTACTCAAGAAAAATCAGGTTAATGTAGCGTGGCAGCTTGCCGCCACGTTCGGACTATAACGCCAACGTGCGAGCAAGCTCGCACGCTACACCCCAATTCTACAGCTGCTCAAGCGGCAACAGCCGGCCACCTCTAACCTACAAAATCCTCTCTACCGGAATGCCTCCCTTAACCTGCTCAATGACATCCAGGGGCTCACTCCCATATTTCTCCGCAAGTGCGTGTGCAGCCCTCACTTCAGACTTATCCTGCGGGCACACCTCCTCGAACTCCCCCAGCGGCATCTCCAGCATAGCGGTTGAAAGGTACGTACACAGACCTTCCTCGCAGTCGGCAATGCTACGGCCTATCCTGTCCCGGTCTGAGGCCCTAAGCTCTTCTACCAGGAATTCTCCATACTCAAACCCCAAAAACGCCGTAAAGAGTTTGGCCTCATCCAGAGTAGAAAAGCCGACCCTCTCGTGGAATACGGACTTCCCCATGAGTTGGAAATAGTCGAGTCCTTCTCCCAGCTTCTCCGCCGCCAGCCTGCAATACTTATTTACGGAATGAGTAACCACACCCCTGGTGCAGCGGCTCTCTCCTACGCCCCACGCTGCCCAGGGCTTGTCCTTCAGTATACAGCACACACCGTGTTTTATTTCGTCTATGTATTCCAGAGAAAAACCGAGTTCCCAACCCTCCACCTTCCAGTCGGCTATAAACTCCCTGACAAGACGATGCATCTCAGGATTGTCACTATAAGGGTTGTGAAATGCCTGCCATGATATGAGACAGTGGAAGTATTCGTGTAAGAGCAGACAGTCAAGAAGCGTCTCGTCGAGATCGAAGACATCGTCGGATAGAAGACTGAGATTATAAAATGGTCTGGGCCTTCCGGAGACATCGAAGCCCTTGGGGAACACCAATACGTCGAAATCAGAGAGCGTCAGGCCATACTTGTACCCTACTATTTCCAGCCGACTGAGTGCGCCTTGGATAATTTCCTGTCTGCGGCTGGTCAACTGACTGCAGGCAGTGCGTAAGGAGACCGTCCTTATCGTATGACAGGGGCTCATTGCCTAAGCCGCCTTCACCACCTTCACCACCTTACCGGCCTTGAGGCATCGGGTACAGATTTTTATCCTCTTTATGGTCCCACCATTAAGCCTGGCCCTGATTGTCTGAAGATTGGCTAAATACGTCCTTCTGGTCTTACCCGTTATCTTACGGCCCACGCCGCCCTTTTTCTTGGCCAAACCTCGGCGTTCGATGGCATTGCCGGTCGTGGTGCCCTTACCACATATGTCACAAACCCTGGACATTTCAAACCTCCAAAACGGTAAATATTTAGATACGTGTTTTCTTACTATGTACTACAAATCCAATATTTTAGCAAGAAAAATACCACACACACCCGCCCGTGTACTCTAACAAGATTTATTTGCCTTCAAAACATATTGACAGGATACAAGATTTATGGAAACATAGGGTTGCTGTTACTCAACAAGCATAGACGCCATTAATGGAGGTATCGTAAATGGAAAGGCTTCATTCTATTCTGTTGAGTGGTGTACTTATCCTGCTTACGCTCTGCACCGGAGCGCCTGCCTTTGGAAAGGAGATATACGAATCCCCCGAAAGTGAGCAAAAGGTCAAGGATACCATGACCGTACTGCAAGACGGACTCGATGACCTCGAAGACGCCGTACTGCAAGGGGATATAGACCTGGCAGTCAAGTTGGCGCGCGAAATAGACGAGGCATCTCACCTTATCTGTAATATTGACCTCAGTCGTTCCGCACTATCAAAAGATGAGCAGCAAGAATTTGAAAGGCTGAGAAAAACCCTGCATTTTCGGACAAACAAGCTGACCCAGGCGGCAAATAAAGGTAATAACGATGAGATTCTGGACCAATCCTACAAGGTAAGGGAGGCCTGTGATACCTGTCACGCCGAGTTTAAGAAAAAGAAGAAATAACCTTTACAGGTATCCTAATGGTTCAGATAGTTGTACTGTGAGTCTCAGACGGTTACTATTCAAGCAGCACGTATCTGGCAATAAAGGCTGCGGAGATGATATGAAAGGCCCAGTGGACTTCGAGTCCCTTCCCTTTTACCGCCTTTAGTATCGAATAAGACACGAAACCGAAGGCCATGCCCTCGGTTATGCTCATGCTGTAGGGGATTATGCTTATCGTAAGGAATGCCGGAATGGCCTCGCTGGGGTCATCCCAATTAATCTTCTTGGTGCCTCCAAGCATAATGCTGCCCACGATTATCAGCGCCGGAGCAATGACTGGGTAGAGGTACCGCCCCCCTTCTACCTGATAACCGCCCCCCACCGCCTCAACCAGTGGGAAGAAGAACAACGAAATGAGCATAAGGAAGGCCGTTACCATATTGGCCAGCCCCGTCCTGCCGCCTGCCTGGATGCCTGCGGTGCTCTCTATGTACGAGCTCACGGTGGAAGTGCCCAGAACGGCCCCTATTACCGTCCCTATAGCATCCGACAAGAGCGCCCAGTTCGCCCGGGGCAGCTTCCCGTCCCTCATAAAACCGCCGTACTCCGACACACCTATCAAGGTCCCTACAGTGTCAAACAAGTCCAGAAAGAAAAAGACAAAAATAACCGTTATAATTTCCGGGTCCTTAAACATATCTAAGAAGTTAAACTTGAAAAATGTTGGAGCCAGCGACGGCGGCAGGCTTACGACTCCATGATACCTTATAAGTCCCAGCGGCACGGCTATACCGGCCGTAACCGCAATCCCGATGAGTATCGCCCCCTTAATCCTCCACACGATGAGAGAACCCATAAGTATGGTGCTTAAAAGAGTGAGCCATACCTCAGGAGACTTTGGGTTACCCAGACCAACTATGGTCCCAGGATTAGGTACAACCACCCCTCCGTATTGAAATCCCACCAGGGCGATAAGCAGCCCAATACCCACGGCAAGGGAGTGTTTTATGGCGTCTGGGATAATCTCCATTATATACTCTCTGAACTTGATACCCGTTGCAGAGAAGATAACGAATATCAGGCCGGCTATCAGGTTTGCGCCAAGCGCTGTCTGCCAGGTAAATCCCAATCCCCCTGCGGCAACGGGGGCGGCCACGATGAATGAGAAATAGAAATTGTGCCCCATTACCGGGGCAAGGGCAATCGGATAGCGAGCCAAGACACCCATTAAGATAGTAGCCACAGCAGAGGCAATACAGGTGGCGGTCATTACCGCACCAAAATCCATCCCCGTGGCAGAGAGCACTGTAGGCTGGACGAAAATAATGTAGGAAAGGCTTAGAAAGGTGGTGACACCGGCGATAACCTCGGTAAGGACCGTGGTATTAGACTCTCTTAGGGGGAAAATCTTGCTTAAGGGGCGTTTTTTGTGCTTAGCCTGTTCCACCCGATATACCTTATAAAGAGATTATTCTTCTCTATCAGAATATTCCACCCCAGTTATAACGTAAATTGCACAAACCACAAGCCACTTATTACATATCAAGTAAAATCAAGTACTTAAGTCAGTGGGTAGTCCCCGGAAGCGACCTTGTCTTCCAGACAAATATTTGATATAAACCGGAGGCTTATTACATCATCCTGAAAGGAGAGCATAGATGCCTCTAGAAGAAAAACTGATTGGCCTCAGCGGCTGTTTCCCTGCCAAATTTGAGAAACAAAAGGATGGTTCCCTTGTCGCCGATTTCAAGGTTGCCGAGAGGAAGGTGTTCCTGTCTAAAAAGACGCTGACGTACAGGTGCCATCTCAGGGTCAACGAACCCGAAAAGGCCGTGACATACTACGAGAGACTGACTGAAAAGGGCCTTGGCATCCCGGTCTCTTCCTCTCTTTCCGGCGACGACCTGACCCCCGGATTCGGATTCAAAAAGGAGGTCTACAAAATCAGCGGAAAGGAGAGGGGAGGAACCATCGAGGAACAATCAAAGCTGTTTGGCAAGGACTATAAATACGCATTTGACTGGCAGAAGGTGAGAGAGACCGTCAAGAAAGAGGCACAGGACGCAGGCTACTCATTTTCCGTTTGCCTTGCAGAACGCTCAGTCTGAGACTTTTGTATAAGCTTGTAGGAGTGCGGTTTATCGCACCCATAAATCAAACCCCACAATCGTTCAACGATGGTAGGGGCGCAATTTATTGCGCCCGACAATCCACATATTGAATCAGTGGGCTTGATAAATCAAGCCCCTACAAAATATTTAAAAACGGAACGAGACTGCTGCAAAAGTTTATTAATTTCGCCAGATTTTCCCCCTCCCTTGAGGGGAGGGGGAAGGGGGAGGGTGGTCATCCTACCTGCTAAGATTGTAAGGTGCGTCCAGACGCACCTTACATACCTGCAATATTTAAACGCAGCGGCCTTACTGGTAGGGGCACGACACGGCTTAGGCGGCTGATGTAGCGTTGGAGCCGTGCCAGAGGTCGTGGCCCGTAGGCAGATCCGCCTCTGGCGGACTTCCGCAGGAATGACAATTGATACTTCTGCGGGAATGACACTTGAAGCCTTTCAGGGGTCTTAAATTATGGTTTTGTAGAGGTCTCGAAGTAAAAGTGAGAGCAATAACTCGCAGGCGCTCGCCGCGAGAGACTACCCGATACCTGCCAGTTCCGAGTAGTATTCCTGCAGCGGCCGGACCTCTATCTGCCCTTTCAGCATGGCCTCTATTGCCAGGGCGGCCGCCATTGCGCCAGAGAGGGTTGTAAAGTAGGGGATGCGGTATACCAGTGCGGTGCGTCTTATGGGGAAGGAGTCCTTTTCCGTGACATTCCCTTCGGTGGTGTTTATTACCAGGTTTATCTCGCCTCTCTTAAGGTAGTCAACCACGTTTGGGCTGCCCTCAAACACCTTGAGCACTTCCTGTACAGGGAGACCTTCCCTGGATATGGCGGAGGCGGTGCCCCTGGTGGCCATGATTCTGAAACCCAGTTCATGCAGTGTCCTGGCAATATCTACAGCGTGTGGCTTGTCCTTCTCCTTGACACTGATGAAGACCGTCCCCTTTGTAGGCAGGCAGCCATCCTGCCCCATCTGGCTCTTTGCGTAGGCCTTGCCAAAATTCCTGTCAAGCCCCATGACCTCGCCCGTGGACTTCATCTCAGGCCCCAGGATTGTATCTGCGCCTGGGAATTTTATGAATGGTAGGACGGCCTCCTTGACGGCGGTATATGGGAACGTGCGTCTTGAATGGAGTTCCATTTCCCTCAGCGTTACACCCATGATTGCTTTGGTTGCCACCTTCGCGAGCGGGATGCCGATAGCCTTGCTGACAAAAGGCACGGTTCGGGATGCCCTGGGGTTTACCTCAAGCACAAAGACCTCGCCGTCTTTCACGGCGTATTGTATATTTACCAGACCTTTTACGTTCAGTTCGAGTGCGAGCACTCTGGTCTGTCTCTCCAGTTCTTCCAGTATGTCGGCCTTTAGTGAATGCGGCGGTATGGCACAGGAGCTGTCGCCGGAGTGGATACCTGCGGCCTCTATATGCTCCATAACCCCGCCGATAAGGACGTCTTCCCCATCCGCAACGGCGTCTACGTCAACCTCCACGGCGTCCTCGAGGAATTTGTCTACCAATACGGGATGACTGGGCGAGACCTCGGCAGCCTTGTGGATGTACTTCTTGAGGGATTCCCTGTCAAACGCCACCTGCATGGCGCGGCCGCCCAGTATGTAGGAGGGTCGCAATAGAATCGGATACCCGATGGCCTCTGCAATCCTAACGGCCTCTTCCAGCGAGCGGGCGCTGCCATTTTCTGGTTGCTTCAGGTCCAGTTTTTTGAGGAGCCGGGCAAACCGCTCCCTGTCCTCTGCGCGGTCTATGTCGTCGGGAGACGTTCCTAATATCTTGATGCCCTCTTTTTCTAATGGGACTGCCAGTTTGAGGGGCGTCTGGCCGCCAAACTGCACAATCACCCCAAGTGGATTTTCTTTTGCCGTTATTTCCAGTGTGTCTTCCAGCGTCAGAGGCTCGAAGTAGAGTCTGTCGGATGTGTCGTAATCGGTGCTTACGGTCTCAGGATTACAGTTGACCATTATCGTCTCGTAGCCCATCTGCCTCAACGCCATCACAGAATGGACGCAGCAGTAGTCGAATTCTATTCCCTGTCCTATGCGATTGGGGCCGCTGCCAAGGATTATTACCTTCTTCTTGTCCGTAGGCTCCGCCTCGCACTCCGTCTCGTAGGTGGAGTAGAGGTATGGGGTGTAGGCCCTGAACTCTGCGGCGCAGGTGTCAACGCGCTTGAATACCGGCCTTATGCCGTGTTTATGCCTTATGGTTCTGACGGAGGATTCCGTAGAGTCTGTGAGTTGGGCAAGGCGGTTGTCCGAGATACCGGTGGCCTTTGCCTCACGGAGGGTTTCCGGGTTTAACCCGTCAGACCTTACCCGGTCTTCTACGTCTATAATCTCTTTTATGTTGTGCAGGAACCACGGGTCTATCTTTGTCAGCCCGTACAGTTCGTCTATACTGATGCCGGACCTAAGCCCCTCCGCTACGTACCAGAGCCTGTCCCACCTGGGCGCCGACAGGTTATCCCTGACGGCCACCCTCTTCTGGTGGTCTGTCATACTGCGGAAAGATTCCAGCGCCAATCCATCCAGGTCTATTTCCAGAGACCTTACGGCCTTACCCAACGCCTCCTTGAAGGTGCGCCCGATGGCCATTACCTCACCCACGGACTTCATCTGTGTGGTGAGGCGTTCGTCTGTGCCGGGGAATTTCTCAAAGTTGAAGCGAGGGTATTTCACCACGCAGTAGTCTATCGTTGGCTCGAAGGAGGCGGGCGTATAGCGCGTGATGTCGTTGGGTATCTCGTCCAGGGTATAGCCCACGGCAAGCTTTGCCGCTATCTTGGCTATCGGGAAACCGGTGGCCTTGGATGCAAGGGCGGAACTGCGCGATACCCTGGGGTTCATCTCGATGGCCAGCATCTCACCCGTATCTGGGTTGACCGCAAACTGTATGTTGGAACCCCCCGTATCTACCCCGATCTCACGGATAATCTTTATTGCGGCGTCCCTCATGTGTTGGTATTCCCGGTCGGTAAGAGTTTGTGCGGGCGCTACCGTGATGCTGTCACCTGTATGGATACCCATCGGGTCAAGGTTCTCAATAGAGCAGATGATTACCACGTTGTCACGCCCGTCCCTCATCACCTCGAGCTCGTATTCCTTCCACCCGAGGATGGAGCGTTCTACCAGAATCTCATGGACCGGGCTGAGGTCAAGTCCGCGCGTTATCAATTCCTTGTACTCTTCGATATCCATGGCTATACTGCCGCCAGTTCCGCCAAGCGTAAAAGACGGGCGTATTATTGCGGGGAAGCCTATGTTCTTGACCGCATCTATCGCCTCTTCCAAGGTCTTTACGTAATAGCTTTCCGGTACTCCGATGCCTATCCGGAGCATAGCTTCCTTGAACAGGCTGCGGTCCTCAGCCTTCTTTATGGCCTCCAGTCCGGCGCCTATAAGTTCGACGTTATATTTCTTCAGCACCCCGGATTCCGCCAGGCTTACGGCTAGATTGAGGGCCGTCTGTCCGCCCAAGGTGGGCAGGAGCGCCTGGGGGCGTTCTTTTTCGATGATTCGTTCCAGTACGTCGGGGATCAACGGCTCGATGTAGGTGGCGTCTGCCAGTTCCGGGTCGGTCATGATGGTAGCGGGGTTGGAGTTGACCAGGACTATCTTGAACCCTTCTTCCCTAAGGGCCTTACACGCCTGTGTGCCCGAGTAGTCAAACTCGCAAGCCTGTCCTATCACGATAGGTCCCGAGCCTATTATCAGTATCTTCTGTATATCTGTTCGTTTTGGCATTTTTCTGTTTTATGTAGCGTCGGAGCTTGCTCGACTGTTTGTAGGGGCGACCCGCCGGGTCGCCCCTACCTAATTTTTATGTAGCGTGCGAGTTTATCTCGCACGTTCAACGTGCCAGCAAGCTGGCACGCTACATTTTGTTTATCATTTTGATTGTTTTATCATCTCCGTAAACCTCTCAAACATATACCCGGCGTCGTGCGGGCCGGGGGAGGCCTCAGGATGGTGTTGGGCGGAGAATGCCGGGATGTCCAGGCACCTCAACCCCTCTACGGATTTGTCGTTAAGGTTTGTATGACTGACCTCAACCTTCCCGAGCGGCGTATCACAGGCACCGCCGTTTGCCTCTACTGCAAATGAATGGTTTTGGGTAGTGATTTCCACCTTCCTGGTAGAGAGGTCCATGACCGGGTGGTTGCTGCCGTGGTGTCCGAACTTTAGCTTATACGTCTTGAGTCCGAGCGCCAGGGCCATGAGTTGGTGTCCCAGGCAGATTCCCATCAGCGGCCTCTTGCCGAGGAGGGCGCGGACATTGTCTATCATATACGCTACGGCCTCCGGGTCGCCTGGACCGTTTGAGATAAGGATTCCGTCGGGTTCCATAGACAGCACCTCTCCCGGACCGGTTGTAGCAGGGACAACCGTTACCTTTGCGCCCAGTTTATCCAGACTCCTGAGGATGTTATATTTTACGCCGCAGTCGTAGACGACTATATGGTATGCAGGGGCGACCCGGCGGGTCGCCCCTACAGAAATCTTTGAGGTGGAATCCCAGTCATACACCCTCGTGGTGGTAACATCTTTAACGAGGTCGCATCCCGCCAGTCCGGGTGCGTCTTTTGCCTTTGCCTGGAGGCTCTTGGGGTCGAGGTCTTCGGTGGAGATTACCCCTACCTGCTCGCCGTAGTCCCGGATGTGCCTTGTGAGCGCGCGGGTGTCTATACCCTGTATGCTTACTATACGGTGTGCCTTCAAGAGTTCGGCCAGGTTTACCTTGGAGCGCCAGTTACTCGGATGGTTGCAATACTCTTTAACAATGAAACCGCTTAGGTACAGTTGGCAGGATTCGTTATCTTCCAGATTAACGCCGTAGTTTCCTATGAGCGGGTAGGTCAGTGTTACAATCTGACCCTTGTAAGAGGGGTCGGTGAGGACCTCCTGGTACCCCGTGATGCCCGTATTAAAAATAACCTCCCCCCTGGTCTCTCCCTCTGCCCCAAAGGACCATCCTTCGTAAAGGGCGCCGTCGGCGAGTACTAGCAAGACCCTTTTTTTCATGCTGTTATAATGTGGGGGGTCATCGTATCCAAATTACGTTAATATTATCGCCGCAAGGCGTCTCTGTCAAGGTCGGGTTTTCTGGACAGACGGTATTAAGCTCTGGAAAAGTCTCTTACACCAGGTTGTCATTCTGAGCGATTTGTAGGGGCGGGGCGGTGCAACCGCTGCGAGCGGCCCCGCCCTTATCGTGGGCGAGGCGACCTCGCCCCTACGTTTCCGGCAGAATGATCCGCCTAAGGCGGATGCTTGGTTTTGCGGGGGTCTTGATAAACATGTCTGCGGCTGCGATGGTATTCGGCCTTGACAGGGGGTGCAATATTAATGTTTAATATATTTTCTGGTTTTTCAAGCTGTGCCTTATACAGTCCCCGGGACGCACATGACGCTAGCCAACAAGGTTACAATAGGACGGATTCTTCTCACGCCGTTTCTCATTATATGCCTCTTTGAGGTTGCAAGCGCCGAATGGTGGCGGTATCTTGCGGCGAGCCTCCTCTTTTTGGTTGGGATTGGCGATGTCGTTGACGGGTATCTGGCGAAGAAGAGAAATGAGGCTACGAGGCTGGGCGGGTTTCTTGACCCTATTGCAGACAAGTTCGTTGTTATAAGCCTTTGTATAATTTTGTATTCCCGTTTTTGGCCGGGGCCGCACCTGCCGTTTTGGTTGTTTGCCTTAATACTGTGCAGGGAGCTGCTTGTGATTGCCGGGTTTTTGTCGTTGTCTTTTACCAATGTCCAGCCGAATCCCTGGCCGTGTCTGCTGGGTCGTGTGAACAACAACGGCCAGCAGATTATGTACGGCATTGTCATTGTCGGAAACGTAATGCCGGATTTTGTAATCAAGTTCTTTTGGTTTGGAGTGGGCGTTACTTCGCTCATCTCTTTTTTGGCATACATGTGGCTTTTTGTCGGTATTCTTAGACGTCAAGCCGTTAAGCCGGGCGTTGGCCAACGTGCCCAGGAAGTGACCTGATAGGAGTTTGCAGATGGTATACAATTCTATTTCATCGGTTTTAGAGGACCTCAAGCAGGGCAAGATGGTTGTGGTGGTGGATGACGCCAGCAGGGAGGACGAAGGCGACCTTACCATGGCCGCAGAGAAGGTCACCCCAGAGGCCATAAACTTCATGCTCAATCACGCCCGTGGGATTATCTGCCTTGCCATATCGTCGGAAATGGCAGAAGCACTCAACCTCCCGCCCATGGTCACTAATAATAACGCAAAGTTTGAGACGCCTTTTACGGTGTCTATAGACGCCAGGAAGGGAATAACTACAGGCGTGTCTGCCGAAGACCGTGCCAAAACGATACTTACGGCCGTGAGTGAGGACTGCAAGCCCGACGACCTGGTGAGACCCGGTCACATCTTTCCTCTCAAGGCCCGCTTAGGTGGTGTGCTGGTAAGGACGGGGCACACTGAGGGGGCCGTAGACCTGGCCAGGATGGCCGGCCTTCGCCAGGCGGCAGTCATCTGCGAGATTATGAACGCCGACGGAAAGATGGCCAAGCTCACCGAGCTGAAGAAATTTGCCGAAGAACATAATATAAAGGTCTGTACAATAGCCGATATAATCAAATACCGTCATGAGAAAGAGCGCCTTATAGAGAAAAAGGTTAGAGTAAGGCTGCCTACCGTGTACGGTGAGTTTATGGTGCACCTCTACCGTTCGTTTGTGGATGAGTATCTGCATATAGCGTTCTGCAAGGGCGATATTGGGGCTGAGGGCGACGGTCCAGCCCCTCAGCACAACGAGCCTGTGTTGGTCAGGGTGCATGACGAATGTCTTACGGGTGATATATTCGGGTCACTGAGGTGCGACTGCGGTGAGCAGCTCAATAGTGCCCTGGAAATGATTCAGCAGGAGGGCAAGGGAATTTTACTGTACATGCGGCAGGAAGGCAGGGGTATCGGACTTGAGAACAAGCTTCATGCGTATGCCCTGCAGGAAAAAGAGGGACTCGATACTGTGGAGGCAAACGAAAAACTGGGCTTCCTCCCGGATAAAAGGGACTATGGGATAGGTGCCCAGATCCTCAGGGACCTCGGCATAACCAAGATGAGGCTCCTTAGCAACAATCCTAAGAAATTCAAGGGTCTTGCAGGGTATGGGCTGGAGATTGTGGAGAGGGTTCCCATCGTCGTTACTCCTACTAAGGAGAACGCCCGGTATCTCCAGGCAAAGAAGAACAAACTAGGTCATTTACTAGACGTGATATAGAGGAGGGCGGCGAGTGGCTCAAATTCTTAAGCTTATTAATGACGATGAGGCCCTGAGAATTGCCTCCAATCTGGAGAAGGAGGGTTACAGTTTTTATACTGCGGTCGCAAAGAATACAAAGGACAGCGACTCAAAGCGTATGTTTACGCAGCTGGCCGAGGCTGAAAAGAAACATCTGGCGGTCTTCGAAGAGCTCCGCGCCAACCTGCATGCCAGGAAAGGGCAGATACCTTGGGGGGAAGAGGACGATTTGGTGAGTGCCTATCTTCGGAACCTGATTGATACGGGCATTTTTACCGGTTCCGAAAAGAAGTCGGCTGTAAAGAAGAAGGACATTACCGAGACAGAGGCGTGTAGGGTAGGCATTCAGACCGAGAAAGATTCCATACTGTTCTTCGGCGAGGCGTCCAGGCTGTGCAGGGACCGCAGGGGCAGGAAGATGTTTAAGTCCCTGATAGACGAGGAGAAACAACACCTGACGGACCTGGCTAGACATCTCAGGCATTTAAGGCAGAAAAAGGGCTAAGTGTAGGAGGGAAATATAGATGACGGAAGCCGATGAGATATATTATTGTGAGGTCTGCGGGGCGGAGGTGAAGGTAATAAAGGGTGGCGCCGGGACGCTCGTTTGCTGCGACCAGCCGATGACTCTAAAGTCTTAAAAAGTTTTTGTGGTTAAGCAATTTTATGAAGAAGTTAGAGAGCTGGTCAGGCCATTATCCGCTTATGTTTTATTGTCCTCCTTACATTCCCGCTTCATTGCGAAGACAGACTCCGAGTAAGGCATTTTGATATTGCATTCTTATTCCTTTTCCTTGGGAGTAAGCAGGTTGTGCGGGCATATGGGCGGTATGGCCGCCTTGCCCATTTTTTACTCTAGGTATTAATTGAAACTTTGCAAAACCCCTGCGTGATTGACATTCTGACCGAATTGTAGGGGCACGTTGCAACGTGCCCCTACTAGATTCTTCGCTCCGCTCAGAATGACATATGGTGTTCGTGTACTTTTGCAGGGCTCTCAATGTAGCGTGGCGGCAGCAGAACGTGGCAGCAAGCTACCACGCTACACCTGTGGAACGCCATTCCTGCGAAAGTCACTTGTCCAGTCTGTCATTCCTCCGAAAGCGGGAATCCATGGATTCCGCATTTAATGCGAAATGATGTGCGTGACGAAGCCTGCACATAACCGAGACTTAAATTAATATTGGTGGAGATTTTTGAGGATAATGCGAAAGATAATCCATGTAGATATGGACGCCTTTTACGCCTCCGTGGAGGAGTTGGATAACCCAGGGCTCGGTGGTAAGGCGGTGATAGTGGGCGGGAGCCTGGAGGGCAGGGGCGTAGTTTCTTCCGCCTCGTATGAGGCAAGACGTTACGGTGTCCGCAGCGCTATGCCGGTCTCAAGGGCAAGGAGGCTCTGTCCACACGGCATCTTTGTGGAGGCGCGGATAGAACGGTATGCAGAGGTGTCAGAACAGCTCCTGCGCATCTTTAAGGAATATACTCCCCTGGTTGAGCCTGTGTCGCTGGACGAGGCATATCTTGACGTGACGGGTCTAGAAGAGACACTGGGCGATGCGGGGCATATCGGAAGGCAGATAAAAAAGAGAATAAAGGACGAGTTGGGGCTTATCGCCTCCGTGGGTATCGGACCTAACAAATTCCTTGCGAAATTGGCGTCAGGGTTAAAGAAACCGGACGGCTTTGTGGTTATAAAGGAGGAGGAGAGGGAAGAGTTTTTAACAGATCTTCCCGTCTCAAAGATAATCGGTGTCGGCCGCGTTACGGAAAAGGCCCTTTACAAGATGCGTATCTATACCATTGGCGAACTCAGGCAGCGCCCTCTCGATGAATTGGTGGAAAATTTTGGGAAGTGGGGGAACGCCCTTTACTATCTGTCGCGAGGCATAGACGAGAGCCCCGTTGTGGCCGAGTGGGACCCCAGGTCTGTAAGCAGGTCTTTTACGTTTGAGAGGGATGTAAAAGACCTGCTTGCGATACGCAGGGAATTGTACAGGCTTACCGAAGACGTAACGGGCCACCTGAAAGATACCGGCGTTAAGGCCAGAACGATTACCGTCAAGATACGGTACAGTAATTTCAAGACCATCACCCGCAGTATTACGATCGTCCCTCCGACTGACCTGACGGAAATGGTGTGGCGACATGTTGACACACTCTTAAAGGAGAAGGTAACTCTAAAGGACAAGGCCGTGAGGCTTGTGGGTGTAACGCTGTCTAATCTTGCCCCGGCTGTGACTGAAGAGTTTGAACAACTATGTCTCTTTAAAGGCTTGAACACCAGTTTAGATGAAAAGCTGCAGCGCGCCGCCGACCGGATTACCAAGAAGTACGGCAGCGGGTCTCTGAAGAAGGGCCTGCTGCTGCCTTAGGCTGCTGCATCAAACGGGTTCGATAAATCGAACCCCTACTGCAAGATATTTTGTAGGGGCGTGATTTATCACGCCCGGGGCTTAATAAATCCAGTAGCTGCATTAGGTTTGTAGCAGCTGGTCTCCGTACTAGATATAAGGCGTATATAACACGGGTTTCGCAGGGCTGAAGCCCTGCGAAACCTGCAAATGTTTTTGGTAGACAGCCACCTTTATGGTCATTGACCTGTAGGGGCGACCCGGCGGGCCGCCCCTACTTTATAATATCGGAAGCAAGACGTCCGATACGAAGGCTTCGGCGGTGAGCCCTTCGGTTGACTCAGGGGCTGAGGCTTCGACGGTGAGCTCAGCCGAACCGCTTGTCGAAGCCTCAGCCGAACCGATCGGACGCTACACCATTTTTTGCAGCGTTGGGTCTCTGTACCCAACGTTTTTCTCCGTACCGTCACCTCGCCCTTCTAAACCAGACGCAGGGATGCAAGAGACTTACATCCTCCTTTCTGAATATCAATGGGTCATGGTCTTGTGTGTTAAACGATTCCAATACTAAAACACTATCTGTGCGTCTTAGCTGTTTTACATATACCTTCCCTGTTGTCCTCTCACGGCAGATGACAACGTCCCCCGCCTTGGCGGGAGTGTTGGTTACAACCACAACGAGAGAATCTTCGGGTAGAAAGGGTGCCATACTGTTACCTTTTACGAACAGGGCATAGGCGTTGGGGTCGGTAACTCCATCAGGTCTTCTAATTTCGTCTATGCCGTATCCTACAGGATAACCGGCATCTCCATAGGGCACTTCTATTTCACCAGCGGAGACGTAGGAAATGATGGGTATAGTTTCGAGTGTTTCCCTAACTTCCTCTGCCTGTTTAATGCCGACCCTCCGGGGTATTCTGTTCAATTTATCCCCTGGTTGAGGCGGAAAGTAGTCCGCTCTAAGGAGATAGTCAACCGTTACCCCAAATGCCCTGCTTAACTTCAATAATTCATTGTCGTCGAAGGAACCCTGTCCGGTATTTACGCGCCAAAGTTTAGTTCTAGAAATACCTGTTTCTTTGGCGAATTTGTGGAGTGTCCATTTATCACGTTTCAGAAAGGCGTAGATTTTCTCTGTTATGTTCACGGGACTAAACATACGAATTTGCAACACTTACGGCAACCGCACATGTATTATGATTCAATAAAGGAACAAAAAGCTTGACAGCGAGATGCAATATTATACAATTTGTGTCAAATGTGATACATCTGTAGCCGGCACATGCGGGCCGAGGGCAAACAGGAATGAAAATATTTAGTCTCGCCGTGGAACGGCTAGAAAGGCTCTTCCTAACACAAAAATTCTTTTTGGGAAAATAATCTCATGCCAGAGGCGAGTTCAGCCGCGACGAATTTGTCTCCGTCCAATAATAACGCTGAGACAGGAATGGCTGCCGGTCACATCAAGCGTGGATGCGACTTATTGAAAAGAGACGATGTCAGGGGGGCAATAAGTGAGTTCAGGCAAGCGACTGAACTTGATCCAAAATCTTCAGAGGCGTATGGCTATATGGGTAGGGCTTATGAGGAATTGGGCCAGTGGGATGAGGCGGTGCAGGTATATAAGCAGCTTGTCCTCCTCAAGCCGGATGACGCAAAGGCACTTTATTGTCTCGGTACTGTTTACAAGAATCTTTGTCAGTGGGAAGAGGCGGTGAGATCTTTCGAAGAAGCACTTCGTCTTACCTCCAAATAATCCTTACAGAAAGCTCTGAAAAACTATATTTTTGAGACCTCTGGAAAACCCTGTATTTTCGTATATCCCGTCTCGATTGTAGGGGTGCCCCCCGGTTAAATCAGGGGTATCGCACCCACTAGGTAGGGGCGAACGGCCGTTCGCCCCTACTTGATAAATCAAGCCACTACAGGGGGTTTAGTCTATGTCATTCCGTGCTTGCCCCTGATTTAATCAGGGAATCCTGCTTTCGCGGGAATGACAATTCCTGTCATCCATAGGCAGGTCTCCGCCAGAGGCGTACCTGCCTCCAGCATGACGGCCTGCCTGTAGGGGTAGGTCTTGCGTCTACCCTGGGCCACCCGCCACCTGGGCATTTTACAGGGGACCCTGTAACTATGTGGTGCGGATATTAAATCTGTTGCCAAAGCGGCCATTTTGGTATAATTTGCCACATACTAACAGCAGGAAGGCAGTCTCCTGTTCCGAAACGATATAGAGGGCCACGCATTAAAAAATTAAAGGAACATTTAGACTCTTCATGACATAAAAAGCCGGAAAGGTGTTGGTGATGTCATGGACATTAATGCAGATATAAAAGGTCTTGCCAGCCGCATCCAGAAGGCCGTAGCAACCTACCCCATTCCAGAGGTCTTTCACGAGATTTCAAGAGAACTTAAAGAAATCTTTCGCGCTGATCGCCTTTGTCTCGTCTTGATAAGAGAGGATAAACACTCTGCCATAGACTACTTCGTATATACTACTCACGGGAATTCTTTCCTTCCAGTAGGCTCCGTTTTTTCCTTAGAGGGCAGTATAACAGGGGAGATTTTAAAGACCCGCAACCCCGTGATTGTAGAAGATACGACAGAAGGCAGGTACTCTACCGATAGCCTCCTCCTGAAAGAAGATATACGCTCCAGGCTTGGCCTGCCTTTATTTTACGGCGGCGAGGTTATTGGCGCCCTTTGCATGGGGAGCTGCATGGTTGGAAATTTTTCAGCAGAACACGTTGCGGTTTGGATGAAGATTTCCCCGTTCATCTCGGTTGTGGCAGAAAATGCCCGGCTTATACAGAGATTGAAGGATTCGTCGGAAGAACTTACAAAAGAAATCAATGAGCGCAAACGAATGGAAGAGGAGTTGAAGGCGCTCAACGAATCTCTGGAGCAGCGCGTGGCCAGACGTACGGCGGAACTGGCGGAAAGTGAGGAGAAATTCCGAAAGATCAGCGCTTCAGCTCAAGATGCCATCATTATGTTGGATAACGAAGAAAGGGTTTCATATTGGAATGAAGCCGCTGAGAAGATGTTTAATTGTTCAAAAGAAGAAGCGGTTGGAGAGAATTTACATAAGTTAATCATTCCCGATAGGTTTTGCGGACGCCATTTAAAGGGATTCAAGATATTCCAGAATACGGGGCAGGGTCCTATTATCGGAAAGACAATTGAAGTGATGGCGCTCAGGAAGGGCGGGACAGAATTCCCAATAGAACTTTCCCTCTCGGGAGTACAGATAAAAGGCAAATGGAACGCGATAGGGATAGTAAGGGATATAACCGAGCGCAAGGGAGCGGAGGAGGTGCTGAGAAGAACTGTGGAAGAAAGGAATGATAGTATCAAGGAGATGAAACATCTTATGGACTTCTCCACCCTTATGAGGGAGGAGACACGGAAGGATGAGTTGATTGAACATATGGCACAGGTCTTAAAAAATATCTTCGACCCGGATATTCTGGCGGTATTGATGCTGGACAAAGAGAAGAATGTGCTTGATGTGGCCCTCAGAGACCCCCCGATACCTGTGGATGAACTTATCAGAGCAGAAACTATTCTGGACCCCTCACTATGCCGTGTAATGCGTACAGGACACGAGCACATTGTAAGAGACATCAATAGAGACCCCTCCTGCAGCTGCCTCCTTTATAAAATCGAAAGGGGTGGTTACGTGTGCTTTCCCATAATAGCAGGCGGAGCCACAGCGGGGGTGGTTCTGATGATTAAAAAAAGAGAGGACCACTGGGGCAGTGAAGAAAGACTCAGGCTTGTCTCGACCTATGTAGGTATGGCGGCGGCAGCCCTGCACAGGGTACAGCTTATGGATATCACCAGGCGTGCGGCCGTAACAGATGCGCTTACAGGGGTATACAA
>MHZB01000065.1 GCA_001828605.1 Planctomycetes bacterium RIFCSPLOWO2_12_FULL_50_35
TGCAATTTGAATTGACAAAGATTTCTCCAGCTGATAACATCGCGATTTGGCAGATTCTCCGGTGACAAGATGATAGAAGTTATTGAAAAGACTGAGGATATGCGAAACAGAGTGGGCCTTATAAAGGCCCGTGGGCAGACCATAGGGTTTGTGCCTACCATGGGCGCCCTGCACGACGGGCACCTGAGCCTGATAAGAAGGGCAAGGGCGGAAAACGACTCTGTTATATTAAGCATATTCGTCAACCCTATTCAGTTCGACAGGAACGACGATTTCCTGAACTACCCAAGGCAGCTGGAAAGGGACCTTGATCTGGCGTCCGGGGAGGACGTTGACGTCGTCTTTGCGCCGGGTGCAGCCGATATGTACCCTGAAGGATATTCCACCTACGTTGAGGTGGCCTGCAGTCTGACACGCGGTTTATGCGGCGCCTCGCGTCCGGGTCATTTTGGCGGTGTAGCTACGGTAGTAACAAAGCTGTTTAACATAGTGCGGCCCGACAGGGCCTACTTCGGCCAAAAAGACCTTCAGCAGGTAGCCGTTATCAAGAAACTGGTAAAGGATTTAGAGATGGACGTAGACGTGGTGGCACTGCCGACGGTGCGTGATGCGGACGGCCTTGCAACAAGCTCCCGTAACCAGCGCCTGACAAACAAAGAAAGGCAGACTGCCCTGTCCATCTACAAGGCGCTTGAGAGGGCGAGGGAACTATCTATCTCCGGTGAGAAATCCACCAAGGTCTTCGTTAAGGAGATGCGTGACATCCTTAAAAAGGCCGGTATAATCAGGATAGATTACGTATCTGTCGTTGACCCGGAGACCCTTGAAGAGCCTGACCAGGCTTATCCGGAGGCGGTGGCTGCCGTTGCCGCATGGGTAGGCAGCACCAGGTTGATAGACAACACGGCCCTTGGTGTCGGGCCTGAACCAAAGTTATTTCTACAGTACAAGACACAGACAGTTTCTTAGGAAGGATACAATGTACAGGGAACTATGTAAATCAAAGATTCAGCCTGCAACCGTGACCGACGCAAATCTCCATTATCAGGGGAGCATAACCATAGATGCCGCACTCCTGGAGGCAAGCAACATAGTTGAGTACGAGAAGGTGCAGGTGTTGAACATAAACAACGGACAAAGGATAGAAACCTACGCTATAGAAGGCAAAAGGGATTCAGGCACAATCTGCTTGAACGGTGCCGCCGCCCGCTGGGCGCATCCCGGAGACAAGGTCATCATAATCTCCTACTGCCTTGTTGAGGATAATAAGGTAAAAGGCTGGAAACCGAAGGTAGTCCTCGTTGACGAGGCTAACAGGCAGCAGAAGGCCGTCTTTTCCACTCGAGGCGTATAAAAACCGTCCCGTTGGACACGCCTCCTTTTTCTCTGATAAAACAACATGCGGCGCACGCTTCTTGAGATACCTATCCCATTTCTTGACGTCAGCATCCCAATATATTCCTACGGGCTTATGATGATGATCGGCTTTCTCTTCGCCGTACTGGTTGCGCGGAGGAAGGCCAACTACGAAGGAATCGACCCGTACCTGGTAACCGACTTGGCAATATATTCGCTGCTGGGGGGCATAGTGGGTGCAAGGCTGCTTTTCGTTACACACCACCTTAGTGACTATGCAAAGCACCCCTTGGAAATATTCATGATATTTAAGGGCGGCCTGTCGTTTTATGGAGGTCTGCTCGGCGCCATTGTAACCGGAGCAGTGTTTTGCAGAAATCGGGGACTGTCCGTGCTGAAGTGTCTGGACATGGGTTCCGTCGGCGGTGCGATAGGCCTGGCCTTCGGAAGGATAGGCTGCTTCCTTAACGGGTGCTGCTACGGTGACCCGGTGGCGGGCGACTTCATATTTATGGTGCTGTTCCCAAAGACAAAGGACGCCCACGGTAATATTGACGGTAGTCCGGCATACCTGCATCACCTGGAAGAGGGTTGGGTAGGTTTTGCCGACCCGATATCCTTACCCGTCCATCCCGTCCAAATTTACTCTGCGCTCGGCGCATTTGTGTTGTTTCTCGTCCTAAGCAACGTCTACGCCTACAAGAAGCGGGACGGCGAGATATTCCTGCTGTTTTGCATCCTGTATGCACCCATGCGATTCTACTGGGAAATTCTGAGGGACGACAGCGCACCCGTGCTATACGGACTGACGGTGTCGCAGGTCATAAGCATCCCGGTATTCCTGCTGGCCCTGATATTCTTAATCCGTGGAAGGCGGCAGTTGAAGAAGGAATAGCGTGTGTCCCGGTGCCGCACATTGTAATCGCCCCATTCATGAAACATTAATTATAAGGGGCACGCTGCGGCGTGCCCCTACGAGGTTCAGATGTAAGGTCTGTCTTGATGCACCAAAATAAATGCCGGCGCGACCCTGCTGGAGTCATAATCCTGACGGTTCACCGGCGGGGTAAGTGATTACCACGTCCTTGGACAGTTGCTTAATCTTCGGAATATATTTCTCCTCGATAAGCACGTGGAAGTGCAGCTTACTCTCGTGAAGCCTCTTACTTAAAACGCGGCCCTTATCGTACAGATAGGCAGACAGCTTTCCGTCCGCAGCGTCGCAGGCGACTCTAATGTCCACGCACCGGTCTTCCAGGAACGATGCTATGTTTCTCTTCAGGTCATCCAACCCCTGTCCATTAATGGCCGATACGGAAACGGCATGGCGGTGCTTAGCCATAAAGAGGGTAGGAAGGGTGTCGTCTGAAAGGGCGTCAATCTTGTTTAGTACCAGGATTGTAGTCTTTTTATCCGCACCCAGTTCTCTGAGCACGTCATTAACGGACTCTACCTGTTCGACTGCCGACGCCGAGCTCACATCAACCACATGGAGCAGGAGGTCTGCCTGTCTCACCTCTTCCAGGGTAGCGTGGAACGAAGCCACCAGGTGATGCGGAAGCTTCTTGATAAACCCCACCGTATCGCTTAACAGTACCTTTCTTCTATCACCCAGCCGCAGGAGACTGGTCTTTGTGTCCAACGTAGAAAAGAGCTTGTCTTCCACAAGAACGGCGGCGTCCGTGAGGGCGTTCATTAAGGTAGATTTGCCGGCGTTTGTGTAGCCGACCAGTGAGACTTTAAAACATTCCACTCTGGCGGCCACCTCTTGACGCCTGTGGTCCTCTATTTCCTTCAGCCTCTTTTTCAGCTCCTGTATCTTTTTGGAAACAATGCGGCGGTCCGCTTCAAGCTGTTTCTCTCCGGGGCCGCGGGTGCCTATTCCGCCCTTGTATCTGTCGAGGTGGGTCCACATACGCCTCAAGCGGGGCAGTGTGTATTCGAGTTGGGCTAACTCTACCTGTATCTGGGCCTGTCTCGTCCTGGCCCTGTGGGCAAATACGTCTAAGATAAGTTCGCTTCTGTCTATAACCTTGGAGTTTAGTATCTTCTCAAGGTTTCTAATCTGTGCAGGCGTCAGGTCGTCATCGCATATGACCACGTTTATGTTCTGGTCCCTGCAAACTGCGGCCAGTTCGAGCGCCTTACCTTTGCCTATGTAGTAGGTGGGGTCTATTCCATGCTTCTTCTGTATTACGCCATCAACAACGACGGCCCCTGCCGTAGCCGCCAGCCTTGCAAGCTCATCCAACGACTCCCTGTCGTAGTTGCTGCCTCTTGGAGATATTACCCCCAGCAAAAGCGCCCTTTCAGCCCTCACTGAGAGGTCTGTTTTCTTTAACTCTATCACTTGTCTCCCGTGCAAATATCCATGGGATTATCTTTACGAGACCTCTAAAAACCTTGCAAAGTCGTAATTCTGAGTGGAGCGACTGAAGAATGTAGCGTCTGGTCTCCGTACCAGACGTCTTCCTTGTGCGTCCGATACGGAGATCGGACGCTACACGCTTCGCTCAGAATGACACATCCAACAAACCGAACCTTCGCAGAGGTTTCTTTACAAATCAATTATAGCACCTCAAAGTATCCTCATTCAAGGATGCTAGCGCTCCTCCTGCAACTCCAGGAGCAACTCTTTGGGCAGGTTGAAATTTGCATACACCTCTTGCACGTCGTCGTGGTCTTCTAAGGTATCCATCAGTTCAACCACCTTTTTGCCGGTATTTTCATCCAGTTCCATAAAACTATTGGGTATCCAACTGATTTCTGCCGATTCAAAAGGGATGCCCCGTTCTTTCAAGGTATTCTTTACGCCTTCAAAATCAGCCGGGGCGCAGATTATCTGGTAGACATGCTCTACCCTGAGGACGTCCTCAGCCCCCGCCTCCAGGGCTATCATCATAAGCTGGTCCTCACCCACCCTGTCACTGTTCACAACGAACATGCCCTTTTTCTCGAACATCCATGACACACAGCCGGCGCCCCCCAAACTGCCCCCGAATCTGTCGAATATATTCCTTATCTCTGAGGCGGTGCGGTTCTTGTTGTCGGTGACAATCTCAAGCATAATAGCCACGCCGCCAGGGCCGTAACCCTCGTACAGGCACTGGAAAAAGTCCTCTCCAGATGCCCCGCCTGCGCCCTTTTGAATGGCCCTTTCTATGTTTTCTTTAGGCATATTGGCGGCCTTTGCCTTATCGATGGCATATTGTAGTTTGAGATTGAGGTCCGGGTTTCCCCCGCCACTCTTCGCCGCAACCGTTATGTTTCTTGCAAGCTTTGAGAATAACTTACCCCTCTTGGCGTCAATAACTTCCTTTTTCCTTTTTATACTTGCCCAATGAGAATGTCCTGCCATTTTTGACCCCGTTTTTACGATTCAGGCACTAGGTTCTGTTCTTGATATAGCTGACCTTCCAACATTTGTAAGGCCTCGAGTCTTTTCAACTGCTCGTTTATCCGTTTGATGACTGGATGGTCTCCGTATTCTTGAAATTCCTCAACGGCCATTCCCCACTGCTCCTGCGCCTTTTCCCAACGGCCCTGACTATAGTATATTTCCCCTATATGCTTATACGTCTCAGGGTCTGGATATACCTCAGCGGCCTCCGTGAGTTTTTCCAGAGCCATATCCATTCTCTCGTCAGTTTTATCCTCTGTCGCCCGTTTGTAATACACCCAACCCAAACTGTCCAGATAGGCGCCGTTTTCGGGCTGCACCTTAAGCGCCTCCTCTACAAGCCGCTGGGCCTCGTCCAGCTCTTCCCCTCTCTCAGCAAAGAAATAGCCCAAGAAGTTGCTGGCCTCATGAAAATTAGGGTCTGCCTTTAACGCCTCTCTGAGTTCTTTCTCAACCTGGCCCGTGTGGTTGGTTTCATAATACAGATTGGCAAGCATAAAATGCACTTCCCCTGCCTCCTCTTTGGTCTTCGACTTGTTGGCAGTCAACTCCATAATTCTCACGGCGTCATTTTTCTTATCCTCAGCCATAAGTAATCTGGCCAGCGTGATATGCTCTTTCGTGCTACTGTCGTCTTGAGCAACCCTGACCTGAAGCAGTGATATTGCCTTGCCGCGGTGAAGGTTTGCATCCTCGTTCTTCTCCGCCTTCGCATATAGTCCCGCCAAAAAGGCATGTGCCGGCCACTCGTTGGGTGACGCCTCCAGGAAGGTATTCGCCTCGGCAATCGCCTTATCCAGCTCTCCCAGTTCATCATACGCAATAGCCAGGTATAACCGGGTTACGGGGAGAGACGGATTTAGTTTCTCTGAGGTCTCCAGCTCCTCCCGGGCCTTGGCGTATTCTCCAGCCTCAATATATGCCATGCCTATCTCAGTATGTAAACCACTCATGTCGCCGGGCGGAGCTAACTTTACGATGTCTTTTAGACAGGGGATGGCCTTTGCGGGCTCATTCTTGGTCATGTAGAGGTGCGCCAGGCGGTAAAGGGCATTGGCCAATACCATCTTGTCCACATTATCAATTTGACTCCTGCAGGCGCGCTCGTATTCAGTAATGGCCTCGTCCAGTCTGCCCTCCCCCTCGTGAATATTGGCGAGGGTGTAGTGTACGTCAAAATCTTTACTGTCAACGTCTGAGAGTTTGGTCATATACAGTACGGCGTTGTCGTTCTGATTCAGCTGTATATAACAGGCTATCAGGTACCGGAGAATTTTTTCTGATTCGGGGTCTCCCTCCAGGGCCTTCTTGAAGAATGTGGCTGCCGTTTCCCATTCCTGTCCCACCATGGCATAATAACCCGCACAAAAGCTGGCGGCAGTCTCCACCGAGACCTCCTCCTTCTGAACGGGCTGAGCAGGCTGAACTGTCTCTGTGGCCACAGTCTTATCTTCTTTCAGTTGCTCTTGAGTCGTACAGCTGCAGAGGGTAAGCAATACGATAACAAATGCCCTTGTCATTGTTCTGCAGTCAGCCCCGGTATCTTGTTTGCGCGCGCCGGTCCTCACGGTATTACTTTATTAAGAGGATACTCTATGATCCCTTCTGCCCCGGCCCTTTTAAGCTCGGGTATAATGCGCCTTGCTATGGATTCGTCTATTACCGTTTCTACGGCATATCCGGAGCCTTCGGCGAGATTGGAGACAGTCGGCTTTCTAAGTGCAGGAAGCTTCTTTATAATCACTTCCAGACGGTCACTCGGGACGTTCATTTTCAAGCCCACCTTTGCCCGGGCGGTAACGGCGCCGGAGAAGAGCATCGCAAGGTTTTCCGTCTTTTCTCTCTTCCACGGGTCCTTCCAGGATTTGTTATTGGCTATAAACTGCGTGGTGGATTCCATCACGGTGTCCACGATTCGGAGTCTATTTGCCCTCAGACTGGAACCCGTTTCGGTGAGTTCTACAATGGCGTCAACCAGATGCGGGGCCTTTACCTCCGTAGCCCCGTGGGAGAATTCCACTTCGGCGTTTACACCCTTTCGTTTAAGGTACTTTCTTGTGACGTTGACAAGCTCCGTGGCAATCCTCTTGCCTTCAAGGTCCGAGGGGGTTTGAATGGCCGAGTCCTCGGGTACGGCCATCACCCATCGCACCTTGGTTTGCTGCTGCTTGGCGTAGACGAGGTCCGTCACAACCGTTACCTCTGAATCATTTTCCTCAACCCAGTCCGCACCGGTCAACCCCACGTCTATGATTCCCTTCTCCACGTACCTGGACATGTCCTGGGGGCGGATCAGCCTGCACTGAAGCTCACTATCGTCAATGGCAGGATAATATGACCTGTCACTGATACGCACCACAAAACCCGCCCGCTGCATCATCTCACAGGTAGACTGCTGTAAACTACCCTTGGGTATACCTAAAATAAGCGTTGACATTATACCGTCTTATCTCCATCTAGGGTCTCGTCTATAAGTCTGGACAAATGTACACTTTTATTAACCGAATCATCGAGGAAGAAACTGAGAATCGGCGTGAACCGAATCTCAAGCCGTTTTCCCGCTATGGACTGGATATAGCCCCGTGCATGTCTGAGGGCATTAAGGGTACTCTTCTTTTTGGCCTCATCACCTATGACAGAGACATAAACCTTCGCCGTACGCAGGTCATCTGACGGCTCGGTCTTTGTCACGGTAACGAGATTTATCCGCGGGTCCTTAAGTTCAGAAAAGATAATCCTGCTTATCTCCCGCTTCAATGCCTCCGCTATTTTCTGAAGCCTTCTTGTACGCACGGTATTCTATATAAAGTCCAGCTCGTAATCTACAAGTTCCACGCCGGGAAACAGCCTGAAGGAATTCACAAGGGTAGACAGCACGCTGTTGACGTACCGTTTCTCGTTGCCAACCATCGCCACGGCCAGGAGACACTGCTTGTGGTTGTCCTGAGCTCCAACCTCGGATATTGAGACGTTGTATCTCTGCCTTGTCTTGTCCTTCAGACTTTTAATGACTTGACGCTTGTCCTTAAGAGAACGGGAATCCCTTACTACTATTTTTATGTTTAGTAATCCAACGACCATGAAAGACGACTACGGGGAAAAAGAGATTCGTGGTTTGGTGTTTATCCGAGCGTGCGCGCTATCTGCTTGATCTCGTATGCCTCTACGATATCGCCCATCTTCAGGTCATCGAAGCCGGCGACCTTCATACCGCACTCAAGCCCCTGACGTACTTCTTTCACGTCCTCTTTTACAATCCTGAGAGAGGTGAGCTTACCCTCATGGATGACACTTCCATCCCTCCGCACCCTCACAAGTGAATTCCTGGTAATCTTACCGCCCCTGACAATGCAGCCTGCAATGTTGCCAAGTTTGGAGGCCTTGAATATCTGCAGTATCTCGGCGTTACCCAAGGCAACTTCCCGCTGCTCAGGTTCCAATAAACCCTCCATGGCAGACCTAATGTCTTTGGTAACATCATAAATCACCTGGTAAAGCCTTATCTCCACACCGCTTTTCTCCGCAAGGGCAGAGGCCCCGTCTTCAGGCACAGAATAGAAACCTATAATTACTGCGTCAGAGGCGTCGGCCAAGATAACGTCGGACTCCGTTATGTTCCCCACCCCGCTGTGGAGTATCCTGACCTTTATTTCCTTCGTGGAGAGCTCCGCCAGCATACTATCCAATACCTCCACGGAGCCCTTTACGTCTGCCTTCAGTATAATCCTGAGTTCCTTGACCTTCCCGCGCTCTATGTTTGTATAGAGGTTTTCCAGGGTTATGTGCTGCCGCGCCTGGAGGCCCGCCGCGCGGAGGTTTTCCTGTCTCTTTGCGGCTATCTGTCTGGCCTTCTGAACGTCGTCCATGGCGTAGAACTTCTCTCCCGCATCCGGCACTACAGAGAGGTCCGATACGGCGACGGGATAGGACGGCCCTGCATGTTGAATGGCCTTTCCCTTATCGTCGTACATGGCGCGGGCCTTTCCATACGCATGGCCGCATATAATTACGTCGCCAAGGTGTAAAGTGCCGTCTTGGACAATCACGGTTGCCACGACACCGCGGCCCTCGTGTAATCGCGCATCCAGCACTACTCCCCTGGCAGGGCTCTTGGGGTTTGCCTTAAGCTCCAGTATTTCCGCCTCGAGTAGAAGCCTTTCAAGAAGTTCGTCCAGCCCTTGTCTAGTAACGGCAGATGTCTCTATAAATTGCGTCTTTCCCCCCCACTCTTCCGGCACGAGTTCCAGCTTCGCCAGCTGCTGTTTCACCTTCAGGGGGTTGGCACTAGGTTTGTCTATCTTATTGATGGCTACGACAATGGGTACGTCGGCCGCACGCGCATGGTTAAGGGCCTCCTCCGTCTGCGGCATAACACCGTCATCGGCGGCTACCACTAACACCACAACATCGGTGGTCTGAGACCCCCTGGCGCGCATTGCCGTAAAGGCCTCGTGACCCGGCGTGTCAAGGAACACCACCGCACGACCGTTAGTTTCCACACGATAGGCGCCTATGTGCTGAGTGATGCCGCCGACCTCCCCGGCCGCCACATTCGCTTTCCTTATGGCATCGAGCAGCGATGTCTTGCCGTGGTCTACGTGACCCATAAATGTAACTATGGGCGGTCTGGGCACAAGGTCCTCGGGCCTGCTGCTGATGAATTCCTCAAACTCCTTTTCCATAGCCCGCCCTACCTCCTGCAGCTTCTTCAATTCTATCTCCACACCGTACTCCATGCCCAGTACTACAACCACGTCCTCATCAAGTGTCTGGTTTATCGTTGCACGGACGTTATGCTCCATCAAGAGTTTTGTAATGATACTGCTTGCCTTTATGCCCAATCTGCCGGATAGTTCCTTAACCGTTATCGGCGGCTCCAGCGAAATCTTGAGTTCCTTTGCCTTGGGTGCAATTACGGCCTCTTTGAGTGGCCCACCAAACCTCTTTGGCTCTATTCTGCCCCTAAATCCGGGCCTTCCAATCCTCTTGAAGGGAGGACGTCTGTGCACCTCTATGTATTTAGGTGGACGTATGAGCGTGGGTGGTAATTTGGCTCCGATATCCGCCTTGCCCTTGCTCGGTAATACGGCAATATCTGCTGCCTTAATCGCCTCAGGCTTTGTGGCCATACTTGGTAACGGTTTATGCTTCACCGGCTCGGAGACCTTCTTGGGCCCGACCTCCTCTGGGACCGCTTTTTTGACTTCCGCCTCCTTGGAGGGACGAACGGAAGGTTTTAAAAAGCCCCGTATAAGATTTATTTCTTTATCGTCTATGGTGTTGGCGTGGTGCGTAATGTGTTCGAGTCCGTGCTCCTTGCACTTTTCCAATATGAGCTGACTCTTTACGCCCATCTCTTTTGCCAGTGTACTTATCCTAATTTTAGTCATCTAAACCACCTTTTAAGAGTTCCGAAAAAGCCTAACAATTGTCATTCTGAGGGAGTGAAACGACCGAAGAATGTAGCGTCTGGTCTCCGTACCAGACGTCTTCCTTATGCGTCCGATACAGAGATCGGACGCTACACGCTTCGCTCAGAAAGACAACACGCTGTTAGAAGACTTTTTCAGAGGTCTCCTTTTATACCTTACACATCAACCGGTATTCTCAGGGGCAGAGGTTGCAAGTTCCTCCCGGTCATCCTCAGAAGGTGTTTGTGCCGGAGAAACACCTTCCTCGGTCGTAATCTCCTTTTTAGACAGTTCCTCCTCGGTCAGTATGTCAATGTCCCAGGACGTAAGTTTGGAGGCAAGTCGGACATTCTGCCCCCTCTTCCCAATGGCCAACGCAAGCTGATCGTTCGGCACCACTACCGTAGCCTGGTGTGTCTCCGGTGACAGCATAATACCGACAATCTCCGCCGGCTTAAGGGTGTTGGGTATAAACGCCTCAGGGGCCTCTTCCCAGCGGATAATATCTATCTTTTCTCCGACCAGCTCGTCAACTATATTCTTGATCCTTGAGCCTCGCACCCCGACGCATGCGCCTACACAGTCCACGCGCGGGTCTTGCGACTGGACGGCAATCTTCGTCCTGTACCCCGCTTCTCTGGCTATCGCCTTAATCTCGATTATCTTCTCTGATATCTCGGGAACCTCCAATTCAAACAGTTTCCTTACGAAATCAGGATGACTCCTCGACAACACCACCTTCACCCTCTGTGAGACCTTTTTTACGTCAAGAAGCATGGCGCGAACCCTGTCACCGAGGTGATACGATTCGTCCAAAATCTGCTCTGACTTGGGCAAAATGGCCTCGACCTTCCCCAGGTTTACCACGATGTTAGGACCCTCGAAACTCTGCACGGTACCAGTAACAATAGTACCTTTCCTCTTTACGAACTCATCGTAAACCGCGTTTCTCTCGGCCTCCCTTATCTTTTGTATCATGACTTGCTTGGCGGTCTGGGCACTTATTCGCCCAAGCTCCGCAGGGTCAACCAGTCTATCCCCTTCCCGCGCAACAAGTTCCCCGGTTGTTCTATCTATCTTTATGGTAATGCCTTCCCTATGGGCGAAATGTTTCCGTGCGGCCGACATAAGTGCAGCCTCTATGCCCTCAAACACTATCTCTTTGTTTATGTCTTTGTCTCTACGCAGGGTTTCTACCAGCCTGAGAAGTTCTTCTCTATCCACTGGACACCCTCCTAAAGGGCAAAATAAAAGAGTGGAAAGGTCCACTCTCTCGGCATGCCCATGTATTTTACAACCAACAAAATAATGGATATATTCTTAAAGCACTACGAACCTATCCTTTAACTATTTGTAACCCTTATAAGAAACTTTGTCAAGCCATTTCTAGCGGTAAAGAAAATAGTTGAAGAATCCGGCCACAAATTCTATAATTCCCTCGGATAAAAGTACTTCTGCAAAAGACAGACACTGCTATTTAGTATTATAACATACTTATAAAGAACAAACTACCCCAAAAAGCGCTCATAACGGAAACGACGCAGGGCTAAGGTCTCCCACCAGCTCACGGATGGGGTCTGCAGGAAGGGGCTTTTGAGGGATTACGGAGGTCTAACGAATGTCTCTGGAAGGGTCTAAGGAAGGGCCAAAGACGCCGTTTGCAAGGCTTGGTGTCTTAATCTGCGCCTCCATTGGATACGTTTCATACAAAATAATGGCATTCATATCCATAATTGTCCTAAAATTGTTCTTCAGGCTTGAAGTAAAAAATACAGAATACCTGCCTAGCGAGGGACCCATCATATTGGCGGCCAACCACTTTAGCATCTTAGACCCCTGGGTCCTGCAAGTAGCTTGTCCCAGGAGGATAACCTACATGGTGGAGGACCTGTATTACAAGAGTTGGGGGTGGTGGTTTTACCGGATGCACAATGCCATTCCTGTAAAAGAGAGGGGTCTAAACAAGAATGCCTTTGTCACGGGACTAAATGCCCTCAAAAAGAACGCCGTAATAGGCATCTTCCCGGAAGGGTGGGAAGGAAGGGTGAACGGCAAGGTTGGGAGAGGGAATCCAGGTGTGGCAATGTTGTCCTGCAAAAGCCGCGTTCCCGTACTACCCATATACATAGACGGTTCCTACGAAATATTACCCAAAGGCGCCATACTCCCGCGTTTTACAAAATTAGTGATTACGTACGGAAGGCCCATAAATTTTAACAACATTGATAGGCCCGACAAAGAAACATTGCGCAAGATGACAGACGAAATAATGGATAAGATTAGAGACCTGTCCGGAAAATAGCAGGTATGTGATGCGTATGCAATGGCCTGATAAATCAGGCAGCTACAGAAATTTTTTGTAGGGGCAGACCTCTGTGTCTGCCCGTTTGTAGCTGCCCCATTTATGGGGCATGTGCAGGCTCGGCAAATAGAGACGTAGGGGCAATTCATGAATTGCCCCTACAAACCATTTATGATGCGCGCACAGGCTCGATAAATCGGGCAGCTGCAAAAACATTTCTACGGGGATAGAAAATAGTGTACATCTCGACGCACATCTCAACTAATTACTTGGGCCGGAACCAATGGCGTAGAGACTATGGTCGTTAGAGCCCACGTATATTGTACCGTCAGACCCTATCGCCGGTGAAGACTCTATCCAGTCTTCCGTCTCAAACGTCCACAGCAATGTACCGTTAGAGTCAAAGGCACACAGCCGCCCAACCCTTCCATCAACCCCCCTCAATTCACCCGTACCAAAGTAGACACCCCCGTCTGCACCCAACGCCGCGGAGGACTCGATGATACCACCGGTCTTGTATGACCACTTAAGGCGTCCGTCTTTGGTTATCACATAAAAACTGCCGTCGTAGGAGCCGAAATATACGTTGCCGTCCGCATCAAGGGCCGGCGAGGCGTGCACTGCCTTGCCCGTTTGCGCCCGGAATACAATGTTGCCTTCCTTATTCAGGCCGTAAAGGCGGCCGTTCTCGGAGCCTATAAACACCATCCCGTCGGACGTAACTGCCGGTGAAGAATACGAGGCGTAGATAGCCCTTCCAATCCTTTTGCTCCACCGAAGCCCGCCGTTCGGATCCAGTGCAAATACCACCCCGCCATTCGTCCCAAAATACACGGTGCCGTCCGGCCCAACTGCAGGGGTTGCGCTGATGGGGCTTGGCGCATCATACGTCCATTTAGCACCGCCGTCCTTACCTACGGCGTGGAGCTTGTTGTCATCGGAACCCATGTAAATCGTTCCGTCCGACGCCAGGGCGGGTGATGAGAATATCTTTCCGCCCGTCTCGTAGGCCCACCTCAGCGTACCGTCGTTATTTACGGCATAGAGCCTCTTGTCTCTCGAACCCACGTAGATTGTACCGTCGGAACCAATGGCGGGTGACGAGGTGATTCCTTCCTTGGCGCGGAAGGCCCATTTCTTCCCGCCGTCAGCGGTAACTGCATAGAGATTTCCGTCTTCAGAGCCCACATAAACAGTACCGTCCCGGTCCACGGCGGGGGAAGAAGTGACGTTGCCGGCGGTAGAAAATTTCCACTTGAGGGCGCCGGTCCTTGTCCCAGGGTGCTGACTCTGACCGGTATGGGACGGATTATTTCTGAACATCTGCCAGGGTATCTTGGCATTCTCTCCGGCAGCGGCACCATTTGAACCACTAAATGACACTAACGAAATCAGTAGAGATATTTGAAAAAGTACCAACATCATTCTGAGGAAGCAATGTCCGCCTGAGGCGGAAATGTAGCGTTGGAGCTTGCTCCAACGTTCGACGTAGCAGCAAGCTGCCACGCTACATAACGGATTAGATTCTTCGCTCCGCCCAGGGTGACTTACGGTATTTGTGGACTTCTGCAGGGGTTTTTGTCCCTTTACCGGCACGACGTTATTTCCCAACGGCATAAAGTCCTCCGTCTGCAGAACCAAAGTATATAGTACCATCTGCCCCGATAGCGGGCGACGAGCGTATCGGTCCACGCGTGGGCAGCGCCCACCTGAACTCGCCCTCACCGTCTACGGCGTACAGACTCTCGTCCCACGAGCCTACGTACACAATCCCATCTTTGTCCACCACCGGCGATGAAGTAATAACTCCTCCGGTATGGTACGTCCACCTAAGCACGCCATCGCCGCTGACCGCAAAGAGTTTACCATCATTTGAGCCAAAGTAAACCCCTCCATCCGGCCCAACTGCGGGAGAAGAATCTATCCATTGCTGCGTAACAATACTCCACTTGACGTCACCCTTGTCTCCCAGTGCGTACAACACACCACTGCTTGAACCCACGTATACCGTACCGTCGTCTGCAACGGCCGGACTGGAACTCACCGCACCCAGCGTGTTAAACCTCCACCTCAGCGCACCGTCCGGGCCGATGGCATAAATAAAGTGGTCGTTAGAACCAAAATACACAGTGCCGTCCGGCCCAACTGCCGGGGACGAATCAACGTACTTCCTGGTGTTAAAGGCCCATTTTACCTTTCCGTCCGTAGTTATGGCATACAGACGGTAATTGTCAGACCCCACGTAAATGGCACCTTCGCCGCTTCCTCCGGCATCTGAAACCACCGGCGATGAAGTAATCCTGCCGCGTATCTGGACCTGCCATCTGAGGCTGCCTTTGGCGTCGAGCGAAATTACCTTTCCGCCCCACGAACAGACGTATACGTTGCCGACCCCGTCCAGGGCGGGAGAGGAATATACCCTGTCATCCAATGAATAGTTCCACTTCAGTTTACCATCCGGTGTGACGGCATATATACTGCCGTCAAGCGAACCAACGTATATAGTGCCGTCTTCCCCTATCGCCGGTGAAGAGTTCACCTCGCCATTAGTTCTAAAACACCACTTAAGGATGCCCTCTTTGCTGCCGGCATAACTACTCGATCCGGTATGTTGAGGATCGTGGCGGAACATGGGCCAAGGCGAGACTGTGTCAGGGAAGGACGTGTTCTCTGTAACCAACAAAAAGAAAACCACTGGAAGACAATAACGGATGGGGCAAGTCATCATAACCCTCTGACCGGCACAGGAGTTTATTCATAAAGGGAGACCTCTGAAAAAGTATCTTTTTATGGAGTCCACCCTGAATCCCCTGAATCAAGTTCAGGGCCATGTCGCTGGGAGACACACCCCCGTCCCCTCTTTTAAGAGGGGAGAAAGGGGTGTGTATTAAATGCCCATTGACACGGTCAATGGACTCCAAAATTTTGCATTCTTCAGAGCTCTCAAAGGATATTACAAGACATTCCCCCACTAATTCAACAACATTATGCCTTTTGTGGAGTCCATTGACTGTGTCGCCGGGTCAGACTGTAGGGGCGTATTGCCATACGCCCCTACAGGGATGTAACAAACGCCGTCTTTGGTAGTCAATGACCTTTACGGTCGTTGACCTGTAGGGGCGACCCGCCGGGTCGCCCCTACTTTAAATATCAGAAGCAAGACGTCCGTTACGGAGGCTTCGACGGTGAGCTCAGCCGAACCGAACGGACGCTACACAAAACTACTCCCTCCCCATTCCCCCCCGCCAAAGGGGAAGGCGGTAAACAAAAACATCTCGGCCACTGATGCGTTCTCCCGCCCGAACCGCCAATCTCTTTATTCTTGACCGCTTGCGAGGGCTAAGGTATCATATTCAGCTATAGAGACTTATACAAGTTTGCATTTGTATTTGACCATGAAAATAAACCCCGTACGGTTCTTCCTATACCTCTTGACGGCCTTAATAATCTGTGGGACGGTAAAGCACTCTCCCCTGGCGGCAGAGACAGGGAAGACGCCCCGCTTAGTCTTTGAAGAAGATTCGCACAACTTCGGCGACATATATAAGGGAGAAAAAGTAAGCCATTGGTTTGCATTCACCAACGCCGGCACGGGTGACCTTGTAATTAACAGCGTCAAGACCTCCTGCGGCTGTACGGCGGCCGCACCCTCTCAAAAGTCCATACCGCCGGGCACCGGCGCAGAGATAGAAGTAACCTTTAAGTCAGACGTCTTCAGGGGCAGCATCCGCAAGACCGTGACCGTTGACACAAATGACCCTGAGAAACCCCGCTATGCCCTGACAATAGAGGCAAACGTCCTGGAGGAGGTCGTCGCCGAGCCGCCAACTCTGTGGTTTAACCAGATAAAGTTGGGCCAATCAGTCGCAAAGGAGGTTGATATAAAGTCCCTGACAGACCTGAAACTAAAAATTACCAAGGTCAGGTCCAGCAGTCCTGTACTGGAGTTTCGCGTTAGAAAGAAGGACGGGGATGGCTCTCCCGTGCTCGAAGTTTCTACCAGGAAAGGCGCATCTCTAGGCAGGTTTGCAGGAGACGTCCAGGTATTTACAAACAGCAAGAGACAGCCTCTCTTAACCATACCATTTTTCGGGGAGATAGTAAGCGACGTATCCGTCTTCCCGCCCAAAATATCTTACGGCGTGGTACGAAAGGGAGAGGAGGTCACAAGACAGGTGTTGATCACCATACACACGAACGACATAAAACTGGAGAAATTCGACCTCAAACCGGATTTCCTGGGCCTGCACCACGTCCCTGACAGTAACAATTACTTTCACCGGCTGGACATAATCCTCGGAAAAGACGTGCCGGCAGGAAGACTCGAAGGCAGTCTCACAATACACACTACCAGTAAGGACCAACCACTCTTGACGGTCCCCATCTACGGCGTCATTAAGGAAGGCTGATGAGGATAAGAAGATTATCTGGCCTTGTCTTTCTTTGGCTCTTGATGCTACTATACGCAAGCTGCACCTACGGGAAATCACAAAATAGTGAGACGGAACTTATCATCGCATTTAGCGGCGAAGAAACTGGATACCTGGAACCGTGCGGCTGCGAACAAACCCGTACAGGCGGCATAGCCAAGAGGCACAGCCTGTTCCTATCTATACAGGGGGAAAATCAGACACTTTTCCCGGTAAGCCTGGGAGACCTCACAAACCACCGGAAGAGACAGGACGAGATTAAGATGGAGACCCTGCTGCATGCCCTGGGAGACATGCGGTACACACTCCACAACCTGGGGGAGAAGGACCTGGAGATGGGCCCGGAAGTACTCAGCTATATATTCTATTCAAGTCCTGTCAGGCTGCTCTCCTCCAACGTCGTACTGCCGGACACGCCGGGCATAAAGATTCACCCGTACGTTACCGGAGAAGTTAAGGTCGGTGACAGGACGATAAGGATAGGCTTCCTGGGCATCCTCTCCCCAAAGCTCCCTGGCGGCACGTCGTCACGGGTGAAAATAATACCCCCCTCTGAGGCAATCGCCCCCATAATCAAAGAACTGCGGGATGCAGACCTGTTAATCCTGCTTTCACACGCAGAATTTGAGGAATCAAAAAGGCTGGCCGGGGCCTTTCCCGAGTTCCAACTCGTCATATCGGGCCACAACTCAGACCATCCTGAGGTTACAAACGTCGGCGACACTATAGTAGCCGCATCTGGGAACAAGGGAAAGAATGTCGGCCTGTTTCGCTATCGCATCAGTGACGGAAAAGGAAGTCTCGATATGGTTGAATTGGATGACCGTTATGCAGATTCCAGTCAGATGCAGGACCTCCTGGACAACTATCAGCAGAGGCTGAGGGACGAAGACCTATTGGGCAAGGTAGATAAATTTCCATATGAGGAAGGGTCTACCTACGCCGGCAACGTCATCTGCGGCGCCTGCCACCAGGAAATCTTTCTGCACTGGGAGACGACTCCCCATGCCCCAGCCTACGAAACCCTGATCAGGGTAAAACATGACTACGACCCGGAATGTGTCGCCTGCCACGTTACCGGTCTTCTCAACGAGAGCGGCTTCACTTCGCTGGAGGAGACGCCCGGACTCAAGGGCGTCGGGTGTGAGGGCTGTCACGGCCCGGGCAGCCAACATGTAGATGAGGCCCAAAAAGGTCTTAAAACCGCAGCCTACGGCAAACTGAAACCCATGGACTGTGAGACCTGTCATGACATTGAACACAGTTCACAATTCCAATATGAGAATTACTGGCAGAGGATCGTCCACCCAAAGGAAAAACCCAAGGGCTAGACAAAATGAGGCCGGTAAGGACACGGTATGCTCTTGTAGCGTCCGATCTCCGTATCGGACGCCGCTCGTAGCGGTCTGGTACGGAGGCTTCGGCGGTGAGCCCTTCGGCGGTGAGCTCAGGGCCGAACCGCTCAGCCGAACCGACCAGACGCTACAGCAAATTTGGCCTGCTCGATTTGCCGAGCATATAAGCCCCATAAATGGGGCAGCTACAATCCAGATTGAGGCAGGGACAATCCGCCTGAGGTATATTTCCACACACTTATGTCCTTTCCACTTGATTTTAGCGCGTATGGATTCTAAAATCTCTCTCTGGACGTTCGTGCTTTTCCTCCCATAACTTACGTAATAGTTATCAGTTATGGTAGACGCGATACTGCAACGGGGAAGGGGTGAATTAATCGCAACGTACTTGAAGAAATTCTCTCAGATACTCCTTCTGCTTCAAATTCAACTTACTTACCGGAAATTTCCGCAAGATACCTTGGATAGGTGACAAAGGAGTCTACATGCCAGAATTGAGAAAAGAACCGGTGTCGGGACGTTGGGTAATCATTGCCACGGAGCGGGCCCTGAGACCCACTGACTTTAAAGCCCCTTCCCACAGTATAAAAGGCGGCGGCTTCTGCCCCTTCTGCGTTGGCAACGAAGACAAGACCCCCCCGGAAATCATGGCCTATAGAGATAAGGGCACGGAACCCAACACCAGGGGATGGAGGGTGAGGGTAGTGCCCAACAAATTCCCCGCCCTGGTCGTGGAAGGCAGTCTGGACAAGCGCGGCGACGGCATATACGACATTATGAATGGGATTGGTGCCCATGAGGTGATAGTGGAATGCCCACAGCATGAGATATCCCTCACCGCCCTCGAACCCAATCATGTGCAAGAGGTGCTCTGGACATACAGGGACAGGCTGGTAGACCTGAAAAAAGACAGGCGGTTCATCTATGGGATGCTGTTCAAGAACGTGGGGGCGGCCGCAGGAGCAAGCCTTGAACACACCCACACCCAGCTTATAGTCACCCCGATTGTGCCGCAGACCGTAGCGACCGAGATGGAAGGCTCGCTGACGTTTTACAGGTACAGGGGCAGGTGCCTGTTCTGTGACATAATAGTGCAGGAGAACTCCACAAAAAGCAGGGTGGTGATGGAAGGAGACAGCTTTATCGCCTTTGCGCCCTTTGCCTCCAGATTCCCCTTTGAGCTCTGGATAATCCCCAAAAAACATTCCTCCCATTTTGAGAATATACAGAAGTCCGAGATAGAGGAACTTGCGGTGACGTTGAGGTCCGCCCTGTGCAGCCTGGAAAGCGCCTTGGAAGAACCCCCTTACAACTACATAGTCCACACCAGCCCGTTCGACCAGCCTGAACTAGAGTATTACCATTGGCACATTGAGATCATCCCGAGACTAACCAGGATAGCCGGTTTTGAGTGGGGTACGGGCTTTTACATAAATCCCGTACCGCCGGAGAATGCGGCCGAACATCTCAGGAATGCTGCATGCATAGCAAAGGAGACGAAATGAAGATTATCTTTGTGTCCTCGGAGGCTGCACCGTTTGCCAGAACGGGCGGTCTGGGAGACGTAGTAGGTTCTCTGCCAAAGGGTCTGGAAAAGCTCGGACATAAGGTGTCTGTCTTTATGCCCCTCTACGGGCGTATCAGGCGTGACGGATTCAAACTCTCCCCCACCGGCGGAAGGCCGTCCGTTTCCGTTGACAACAGGCTGGTAACAGGCATTGTACACACGGCACAACTTCCCGACACGAACATACCCGTATACTTTATAGAAAAGAATGAATACTACGAAAGGGAGGAGTTGTATATAGACCCCTCTACTGGAAAGGATTATATAGACAACTGCGCCAGATTCTCCTTCTTCTCCCGCGCCGTCCTGGAAACGATAAAGTCCATGGGCATAAGACCCGACGTCATACACTGTAATGACTGGCAATCCGCCATGGTCCCCACGTACCTTAAGAGTCTTTATAAGGACGATGACTACTTCAAGAACACACTTACCGTGCTGACCATCCACAACGTCGGCTATCAGGGGCTGTTCCCGAAAGAGGACTTCAGGTTTACCGGCATGGACGCCGGATACTACAACTGGAAGCAAATGGAGTATTACGGCAAGATTAATTTGTTGAAGGCCGGCATTGTCTTCTCGGACATAATAACGACGGTAAGCAAAAAATATTCCGAGGAGATACAGACGGAGGAGTTCGGTGCGGGCCTCAGCGGAGTGCTTAAGGAGAGGGGCAGGGACCTGTACGGCATAATAAACGGAATAGACTACTCGGTATGGAACCCAGAGACGGACAAGCTCATCCCCTTCAAATACGGCCCAAACAACCCGGAAAAGAAGAAACAATGCAAGAATCACCTCCAGAAAAAGGTCGGGCTCGCAGGCAGGGAGGACGTTCCTTTAATAGGGATGATAGGCAGGCTTGCAGCACAGAAGGGTATAGACCTGCTGGTTGAGTGCTGGGACAAGTTAATGAAGCTGGACGTGCAGCTCGTCCTGCTCGGTGCAGGCGACAAGGAATATCAAGAGGTCCTAAAGTCGCTCGCAAACAAATATTCGGGCAAGGTATCGGTCTCCATAGGCTTCGACAACCAGCTTTCTCATGAGATAGAGGCCGGCTCGGATATGTTCCTCATGCCGTCAAGGTACGAGCCGTGCGGACTCAATCAACTGTACAGCCTGAAATATGGAACGGTGCCCGTAGTGCGCAAGACGGGGGGTCTTGCCGACACCATAACCCCTTCCGTCGGATTTCTGTTTGAATCCTACTCTTCTGAGGAAATGCTGAAGGCCGTACAGAAGGCCCTGGAGGCATACAAAGATAAGGCCAGGTGGTCAAAGCTGATGCGGGCTGGGATGGCTCAGGACTGGTCCTGGGACAAGAGCGCCAAGATGTACGCTGAGCTCTACCAAGACGCCCGCAAGGGGATAAGACGCTAGGAATGGGCCATATGCGTTATCCTCGCATTGTGCAGTCATAGGTTGGCCAGGAACTTCAACCGTACTTCGGCCAGACGTACACCGGAGGTGTAAATTGCATCTCTAAATTGAACCGCTGCGAACGCAGGGAACCTGCGGCGGTTTTAGCCAGGAAAATTGAGGAATTCCAGCTGTTTATGGGGTAGAATTGATTGTTAGAGAAACCTCTCTGGCTAACGATTTTTAAGCGGTTTGGACTTCTGATTATGAAAACAGCAGAAACATATGAGCTGCAGAGAGACGTGGTGGACAATATACACAGAATAATTGCCACCTCACTCGATATAAAAGATACCTATGCCAATATAGCGGCTGAGCTGCGGAAAGTGATTGACTTTGACCGGGTAAGCATCTCGCTCGTCGGAGAGAAAAAGGACACGGCCATCACCTATGTAATATCCACCACGTATAACGGCCAGGCGCTGAGGGAAGGGGAGCCGTATCCACTGAAGAAAAGCATCCTGGAAAGAACGATTGCCACCGGAAGACCCGTAATCATAGAAGACACCGAAAACAAAGAATTCTCCACAGATGCCGTACTGCTGCAGGAAGGGATACGGTCCCGATTAAGCGTGCCCCTCCGTGTAAAGGGAAACGTCATCGGCAGCATTAACCTCGGAAGCAAAAGACCGAACAACTTTTTCGCCGAGCACGTCCACCTTCTGGAGCAGATCTCGCCACAATTAGCCCTGGCAATTGAGAACACAATACTCTTCCGGAACATAAGAAAATCTGAAGAAAGACTGCGCTGGGAGAGAGACAAGCTCCAGTACGTCGTTGACGCCCTGGACATAGGGATTTGTCTGATGGACAGGGAGCTTAATATAACATGGGCCAACAAAAAGATTTCCGAGATATGGAACCTCCACGAGTCGGCGGTGGGCATGGCATGTCCGGTAATATTCCACTGTGACGATATTATCTGTCCAGCAAGGAAGGCCTTTGAACGGGGAGAAGGCAGGTTCCATGACATCAAGGTCCTAACCAAAGACGGACGGCGGAGGTACATTGAAAACGTCGCCATACCAATAAGAGACCATGATGGTGACGTTAAAAGGGTCCTGCTGTTGTCAATAGACATTACGGACAGGGAAAAAAGAATACACCAGCTCTCCCTTCTGACCCAACTTGGCGACGCCCTGCAGTACACCCTCCAGCTTGACAAGGTGTTTCAACTGGTCCTCACCTGCGTAACGGCCGGCCACGCCCTTGGTTTTAACCGCGCACTGTTATTCCTTGTAAACAAGGAGCAGGACGCAATCTGCGGTAAGATGGCGGTAGGTCCCTCAGACCCGGATGAGGCGCGCAGGGCATGGCAGGAAGTATCCAAGTATCAAACGTTAGAGGGCCTCTTAAAGCACGTAGTGGAAATAGGCCCGCTGGACTCCCGGCTTGATATAAAAACCAAGCTTATAGCCTTTTCCACTTCCGACGAAAAAGAAACAGTCGTAAGGTGTATGAGGGAAAAAATCCCGCTGACAATAAAGGACGCACATAATGACCCCAGGGTGACTGCAGAGTTTCGGAATGCCCTGGGGCTGAAGGAGTTTGTATGCGTGCCTCTCATGGTAAAGAGTGAGGTAACAGGGGTAATTGTGGCCGATAATCTATACACCGGTGAACCGATAACGGAAGAACATGCGCATATCCTGAGTATGTTTGCGAAGTCGGCGGCGCTGGCTATAGATAATGCCGAGACATACAAGGAGTTGGAGGATAAGATACGCCAGCTGACGGAGACCCGCGAGAAACTCCTGCGCTCGGAAAGACTGGCAGCCATAGGCGAAATGGCCGCATACGTAGCCCACGAGATACGAAATCCGCTAACCACCATCGGGGGGTTTGCCCGCTCCATAGAACGCCTCGGCGCAAACAATGAGAAGATAAGCACAAGCTCCAAGATCATCGTGCAAGAGGTACAGAGGCTCGAAAAGATACTGAACAGCATAAGAGACTTCAGTAAGCCGGAAGAACCTCAGAAAACCAAGACGCAAATAAACAAATTAATGGAAGATACCTTAGAATTGACAGCGGGCTATCTCAAGGAAATCGGCATAACCGTATACAAAGAACTTGGATACGACCTGCCGGAGGTCCTCGTTGACCCTGGCCAGATGAAGCAGGTGTTTTTAAATCTGGTAAAAAACGCCGCAGAGTCCATGCCGAAAGGCGGCACACTAAACGTAAGGACCTGCGTCGAAAACGGCTCGATCAAAATAGACTTTGCCGATACGGGAGAAGGTATTCCCACGGAAGTGACGGAAAAGATCTTCATGCCGTTCTTTACCACAAAATCCTACGGAACCGGCGTCGGCCTGGCGCTAAGTCAGAAGATAGTAGACGACCACGAAGGCAAACTCAGCGTCTTCAGCGAGACGGGGCGTGGCAGTATCTTTTCCATACGACTTCCCTTGGGCAACGACGAAAGAGGGCGTAAAAGGGGGTAAAACGATGATAACGATCCTGATAGTGGAAGACGACAAAAACCAGTGTCTGCTTTATAGGCATGAACTGAGTGAAGAGGGCTACAGCGTAGAGATTGCCAGAGACGGCAAAGAGGCAGTGACCATGTCAAAGCTCAACCCCCCAGACCTGATAGTGATGGACATAAACATGCCCGGTATGGACGGCATTGAGGCAATGGGAAAAATCCTGGGGGAAAACAACAAGATTCCAATCGTCATCAACACCGCCTACTCAAGCTACAAAGACAACTTCATGACCTGGTCTGCCGACGCATACGTGGTAAAGTCCTCGGACCTTATGGAACTTAAGAAAACAATTAAGACCGTACTGGACAAGAAGAAAGCATCTTAAAAAAACGGAATCTCTTAAAAAGTTATCTGGCACCATGTTGTCATTCCGGGCGAACCCCGTACCGAAACGGTACGGGGCGAAGCGTGTAGCGTCCGATCTCCGTATCGGACGCACAAAGAAAGACGTCTGGTACGGAGGCCAGACGCTACATTCTTCGGTCGTTTCGCTCCCTAAGAATGACAACTGCACAGGCTTTTCCGGAGGTCTCAAGACATCGGATGTCTGAAAGACAGTAGGGGCGATTCACGAATCGCCCCTACTTCACGTTAAAGAAAGAGTGCGTGCCGTAAGTAGCCTTTATTAATGGAGTTTTGCAGAGGCATAGACATGTCAATAGCAGCCCCTGATATATTGAAGAAGACGTTGGTGATGATTCTTGCCGGCGGTGAGGGGGGGCGGCTCTATCCGCTGACAAAAGACAGGGCGAAGCCCGCCGTGCCGTTCGGGGGCATCTACAGGATAATAGACTTCACCTTGAGCAACTGCCTTAACTCGGGACTCCACAAGATCGTGATGCTTACCCAGTACAAATCCATGTCGCTGGACAGACACATCCGGCTGGGATGGTGGAATCTCTTCAACATTGAACTGGGAGACTACCTGGAAATCATTCCGCCTCAGTGGAGGATTTCTCACGAATGGTACCGCGGTACCGCAGACGCCGTCTACCAAAACATATACACCCTGGAAATGGAAAAACCCGAAATGGTCTTGATACTGGGCGGCGACCACGTATACAAGATGGATTACCGCAAAATGTTGAACTTCCATCTGGCGAAAAAGGCAGACATGACCGTCTCCTGTATAGACGTACCCTTAGGAGAGGCCCACCGCTTCGGCGTCATGGAGATTGATGAAGAAAACAGGATAACTGGTTTTCAGGAAAAGCCCGAACGCGCCAAACCCATGCCCTACGACCCCGGCAGGGTGCTGGCCTCCATGGGTCTCTACCTCTTCAACACAAGGATACTTGTCCAGCGGATAATAGAAGACTCCAAGACAAATTCCACGCACGATTTCGGCAGAGACATAATACGGTCTATGCTGGGTAGAGACAGGATTTATGCCTATAATTTTGAAGACGAAAACAAAAAACCAGTACGATACTGGCGGGATATCGGGACCCTCGATGCGTACTGGGAGGCAAACATGGACCTCGTCAGCGTAGACCCTGTATTTAACCTCTACGACACCGCGTGGCCTATACGTACCCACCAAGAACAATTTCCCCCCGCAAAGACCGTCTATGTCGGCAATCACGAACGGATGGGAGAGGTCTCCAACAGTCTTATCTCCGCAGGGTGCATAATCAGCGGAGCAAGGGTGGAAAATTCCGTACTCTCCCCTGACGTCAGAATAGAGGTAAACAGCGAAATATCCGCTGCTGTAATCATGGATGGGGTGAGAATAGGCAGGAACGTCAGGATCCGCAAGGCCATCGTAGATAAACGGGTGTACATACCAGACGGAATGGTTATAGGTTACAACCCCGAATACGACAGGAAACACTTCACCGTCACTGAAAATCAAGTAGTTGTTGTTCCCAAAGAATTACCTATAATAGAGTGAGTGGTAAGGGGCAATTCATGAATTGCCCCTACCACTGCCCAACGTAGCAGCCTGCAGGGGCGTATTGCAATACGCCCCTGCAAAAACTCAGAATAACATTGAGGCCTTTCCAGGGCCTTAGAACAGACCTAAATGCTGGAGGTACGGATTGAAGACATGAAACGGCGCCTTTTCCCGACATTGGCTCTATTATGCCTGCTGATGTGCCTCACGTCCTGCGACGTATCCTCCTACTACTCCTCTTCCTCGAAGGAGGAGACTGAAACGGAACAGGGAGAGGTGGACACGCCTAAAGAGACACAAGTCTCAGAGGGGGCAACCGACCAGGAACTGAAGGATGCCATGAAGTCGTCCGCAAAATACATGAAGAACCTGGAGTCTGCAATGGAATTCGGCAATTGGTCTTCCGCAAGGGCCTCGGCCAAAAAACTGGAAGACCTCATAGGTCAACGCTGTGTAAACCTTTACATAAAGACCTACGGGTCCGCACCGGAAGAATTCGTCAACATAAGCCAGGACTTCTATACGCACGTACTCAAACTCCTCATAGCGGAGAAATACAACAAATACGACCTGGCCAGAACCCACTTCGAAGACATGAAGGCGGACTGTGAATACTGTCACAGCAAGTTCAAAAAAGAGAAAGGATAACGTGAAAAAGTGAGGGGCATCCTTCCTGCGGGCATAATTCTATTTCTTATCATCTTTGTCTATACACTCTCATGCGATAGGACTAAGGAGGAAGTCACGCAGAAGAAAAAAGAGATACCGAAAGAACAGGTGACTGCAAAGAAACAGGAGATTGCAGAACCCTCGGTTAAAGAAAAGGAACCGCCAGGAAAACCCGTACCTGAAGAACCGCCAAAACCCGTGGAAGAAGTGGTAACCATACTTAAAGACAGGGAGCAACTCAAGACTGTGATGGAAGCGGCAGAGCTTAATATGATTAAATTAAAAGACGCCCTGAGATTTGAGAACTGGGATGCGTCGAGACAGGCCGCGACCCGATTAGAGGAGCTCATAGGCAATTACTGTATCAATTTGTACCTGAAAATGAATCCCACCGTGTCGGAAGAGTTCGTAATCATCAGCCAGCGGTTCTACAACTCGTTATTCAACATCCTTATAGCGGAGATCTCAAACAACTTCGATGCGGCCTGGACCCAATATGTGCAGATGAAGGCCGATTGCGGCGAATGCCACAGCAAGTTCAGAAAGGAGGGTGGGGCTGTCACCCCTATGAAAAAATGAGCAAAGCACTCTACCTTTGCCTGATACTGCTGCTCGTCTCTGTAAATTTAATATCCTGCAGAAAAAAAGAACCTGAGGAGCAGCAGGTTGTACTGAAAGAGGAAGAGAAAGAATTCTTTAAAGAGGAAATACCCCCGCTTGAAGAGTGGGCAACGCAGGAGTGGGAAGAGAGGGAGGTAACGGAGGCGGAGCCGCCCATAGAGCTTGAAACCCCCGGAGGTCTCAAAGAGGCCATGGCCTCCACTTCCCGCGCCGTGAGAGAGCTTAGCAGAAGCGTGGAAAAAGACGACTGGGAGGAAATAAAAAATTCCGGGAGAAAGGTAGAAGACCTGATAGCCGGACGTTGCGTCACTCTATACTTCAAACAACACCCTTCAGGCGTACCCACGGACTTTATCGTCATAGGCGACAGATTCAGAAACTCCATACAGGCCCTCGTCAGGGAGGCACAGGCGGGCCGCGGCGACCTGGTGCGCGACGAATTCGGCAAGGTAAAGGCAACCTGCAAGGACTGCCACAAGCTCTTCAAAAAAGATGGTGGGGAGGAACCTCTGCCCTAAAAGACGGCCATTACATTTCGCAGGGGCGGGGTAACCCCGCCCCTGCTTTTAAAAAACAGACATCCGCCTAAGGCGGACAATGTACCATCTATCCCAGTTCCCACTCCTGAGAAACGCTTGTTACGCCCCCGTAGGGGCGTATGGCTATACGCCCCACAATATACCCTGGACACGTAGACACGCAGGGTGCGTTTTAACGCACCAAGTCCACCCTACCAACCGCATCGACAGAGAAAAAATGGCGGGAACGTGTGGGAGTCGAACCCACCCATCCGCTTCTTAGGCGGATAAACCGGATTTGAAGTCCGTCAGGGCCACCGGGCCCCATCCATTCCCGTTCGACGCCAGCTTATCATATCACCATACTTCAGGCAAGCGTCAGCAGCTCCGATACAGAGATGTAAAAGGGGTGTTCGAGGTATCTTTTTATGGTGTAGCTGCCCCATTTATGGGGCTTATACAGTAGCCTGATAAATCAGGCAACTACGTTGGGTTAGTAGCGGCGGGCTTCGGCCGTGAGCCCTTCGATGAACTCAGGGGCTGAGCCTGTCGAAGCCTCAGCCGAACGGTCTCCGCACCCGACGTGAAAACGGCTCATGCAGAGGCGCGCAGTGGGTGTCGCAGGGCTTAAGCCCTGCGACACCCACTGCCAATGTAGCGTGCGAGCCTGCCTCGCACGTTGATCTAGTCTGTAGGCGGAACAAATTATACCAAAGTCAAGATGACAACCAGCGACCACACACCATTTTTATGATGTAGTATCCGTCTTAGGCAGGGAAACTACCTTGCCCTTAGACTTACGTAGCCCTGGTGCGCCCCGTACTGGTCTGTCCAGGCGAGACCCACGTCTACAATCTGTCCGCTCTTCAGTTTTTCGAGGAGGAGGGCCAACTGCTCAAGGTTTGATATGCTGTAATTCCCCAGGCTTGTTATGACATAATCCGCCCCCAGGCCAACCTCTGCCGCAGGGCCGGCGCGGTCAACGTCCGTTATCAAAACACCGCCGCTGACCCACCGGAGACCGAGGCGCTCGGCTATCTCCGGCGTCAGTTCCTGGACACCTGCGCCCAGTTTCTTCAAGGCCAGCTCCTCGGCCGAAGGCACAGGGACTTTGCCCAGCTTGAGGGAGAAATCCTTCTGCCTGCCGTCTCTGTCCACTACTATCTTCAGGCTGTCCCCAGCCTCCTTCTTCAGCAGATATTTCTCAAACTCGAGTGCGTCTATAACCGTTTGACCGTCAACCTCGCGTATCACATCCCCTTCGTGAAGACCCGCTTTATCGGCGGGGCTGCCCTTCTCCACCGTTTCAACGCCGACACCCTGCTGACCTTTTGGCGGTTCTTTCACCACCGCCCCCAACCAGACCTTGTTTATCTGCTGGAAGTCAAAGAGCTTTATGAGGGTCTTTCTGACCTTATCCACAGGTATGGCGAACCCGATCCCCTGCGCCGCGCTGACAATGGCGGTGTTTATGCCTATAAGCTCACCGTTTATGTTGACTAAAGGGCCGCCGCTGTTGCCGGGGTTTATCAGGGCGTCCGTCTGTATAAGCCCCTCGTACTTTATCACGCCAGACCTGCCCTGGAGGGTGATAGTCCTCTCTGTGGCGCTGAGCACACCTGTGGTCACCGAGTTCTTGAATCCAAGCGGGTTACCAAGCGCAATCACAGACTCCCCTATCATCAGGTCTTCTGACGTACCCATCTCTACGTAGGGAAACGGCTTCGGCGAATCCATCTTCAGCACCGCCAGGTCGTTTTGGGGGTCGGAGCTGACCAGCTTGGCCTCATAAGTGGAGCCGTCCGACAGGGTAACAATGATCTTTGACGCTACGCTGATTACGTGCTCGTTGGTAACTATATAGCCCGTTGGGTCTATGATGACACCGGAGCCCAGCGGCGTCTCTACCTTCTTTTCTTCGTACGTGCCGAAAAAATCCTCAAATAATTTTTGAAAGAGGTCGCCCCTGTCCATAAACTGGTCGCCGCGCCGTGCCATAACCATGCGCTCGGTGCTTATATTAGCCACGGAAGGGCTCACCTTCTCCACCGCAATGACCACGGGGTTTCTTCTGTCAGACGCAGGTTCTCCCCAGGCAGTCCCCCCGTCCTGGTGGGAGGCTGCAGGCACATTAATCGTCATTGCTGCGCAAACGATAAAGACAAGTATAATAAGGACCGGTATTCTCATCGATAACACACCTCTAAGAAGCATTTGTTACATAACTGTAGGGGCGTATTGCAATACGCCCCTGCAGTTTGTATTCCATTGACTGCATCAATGGGTTTTTCCAGAGACATCCGCCTTAGGCGGACTGGATTCCATGAAAAGACACCTTTACAAAAACCTCATACAATAAAAAAGGCCCTGTAGAGATGGTTAACCACTCCACAAGACCGAGATAAAGAAAAACCCTTTAAGTCTGCAACAACGGTCACATCAGTATCAATGCCCTCCCTTCGGGGCAGATTCGTTACTGCCGTGGCCACCGCCACTGCCGCTTCCATGGCCGCCACCGTAGTCTGTGCCGTGACCGCCACCAGAACCACCTCCATGGCCACCGCCGTAGCTGTCTCCGTGACCGCCTTCATAGCCGCCCATACCATGACCACCGCCATAATCACCGCCATGACCGCCGCCGTAGCTGTCTCCGTGACCGCCTTCATAGCCGCCCATACCGTGGCCACCGCCATAATCACCCCCATGACCGCCGCCGTAGCTGCCTCCGTGGCCGCCATATCCACCGGTGCCGTGACCGCCTCCGTAGTCGCCCGGATCGCCGTAGCTGCCGCCCATGGACGGCATAGGCGGTTTGAGGTCCACAATAGCCTGCCCCTTTATCAGTTTCTGAACATCCGCATTACTTAAGACAAAAATAAAGTCCGAGTTACTTATCTTTGCAAAATAGGGCTGCTCGGCGGCAGGCTGGCTCATTACCAATACCTTTTCGCCCTTGTTGTCATTCAGTGTGATTGTTGCCTGGGGTTTATCCAGACCGTATTTTGCGAGGTCGGTTGATTTGTATTCGGCAATGGACTCGGCCTTCAGATTCTTCAGGCTGTAGAGGACTGCGTCTATCTCCTTGCTGAGCACCTCCTTCTTTTCCGGCTTGAGCATCTCCCATACCTCGGCCTTCTTTTCATAAAGCGTCTCTTTTTCCGGGAAATTCAGGTGCACTCTACTAACGGTATCGGAGTCAAACTGCGCGACAACCTTGGACGTCAAGTCTCCCTCCAGGTATCTGATATCCGTCCAGCTCATGTGAAATACAAGGTTGCCGCCGTCTATTATGGCGTAAGAGTCCACATTTTGACCTTCTTTTACCCTGTTCCCCACAAGGACGGTCTTGCTGATCATTTCAGCCTTCTTGTCGCTCTTTTCGGACAGGAAGATGTCTTCCCCCTTTCCCTCCGGAGCTTCTTCCTTTTCTTCTACATATACCTCTTCTTCGTAGGTAATGGTGGCCTTTATCCTTGGGTTGTCCAGCCCATACTGTGCAAGGTCCTTAGGTGACTCGACCTCGCAGTTCTCCGCCTTCAGGAAAGAGAGTGACCACACAATGTTATTTATCATCTCCTCGTCGGTATCTATCACCATCGGCTCGCTCAGCATCCATTTCTCGGTCGCACCCTTCTCCCTGCCGGCCACGAAACGCCGGTCCTTTCTGTCTATCACCAATTTTCTCGCATTATCCCTGTTAAATTCCAGCATCAGCCTGTCACGGAAGGTCAGGTAACCCCGGGTGGCCGGCTCGTAGAAATTGTCGGCCTTCACGGAGAACACAGGCTCCTCACCCGCACGCTTCACGTAACACAGGGCGCCCCTCTTGTCTTTACTGCCCACCTGCAGTCTTACGGGTTCTTTATCCTTGACGGCAATGGTTATCTCTGCGGCGGGTTCTTTAAGCCCGTAGGCGCTGAGGTCTGCCGGCTTATCATCGACAAAGTTCTGTATCTCCATATCCTTTATTGCGTCAAGAAAGCTCTTGAAGGCGTCCCTGTCGGCAAGCACCTCTACAGGCTTTTTAATCATATAGTCGTACTGCACCGTCTTCTCAATCTCTATTTCCTGGTCCTTGGTCTTTATCGCACATTTTGTCACGTAAAGCGAGTCTACTTCCCTGGCCAGTTTTTTGGCCCTGAGTTCGTTGGGGTTCTTCTTAAAGAGCCCTGCGGTAGTGTCCTTAAGGAAGAATACGGCAGGGCCCTCACGGCGCTTGGCGTAGACCTTATTGTCGCGGGTATGACCGAGCAAAACGCCCTGTGATACGCCCTTCTGGTAGGCAACTGCGGTAATCTGGGGGTTGTCCAGGCCAAACGTGGAGAGGTCTTTCGGCTCATCGGTTATAAAGTCGTTCTTGTCTACCACGAGCGCATTTAGATTATAGACGACCTGCATTATCTTTTCGTTATCGCCGCTGTCGGCTATGGGCTGCGTAACCCTCCAGTCAACTCCGCTCCTGGCGCATTCCACCACCTCGCCGGAGGCATATTTCAGCTCAATCCTGTCTATGGCGTTGGGGTCTATCTCCAGTACGTTTTTGCTCCGCAGTTCGCTAAGCGTTTTGGCAAGTCTCTCCAGAAGCGTACCGGATACCAGAAGTACATCCTTCGAACCTTCCAGCTTAATGTAGACCTCGTTGCCGCCCGCCCTCTTCTCGCCCACGGAGAACGTGTGCTTGTCGTCGGGGCCCGTCCAATAAGAGAACACGATCTTCGGCTTCTCAAGTCCGTAGCCTGCCAGGTCGGTCCCCTCGCCGCCGACTTCAACAGTACCTATCTTTTTAAGGAATTCCATCTCGGTAAGGATGCTGGTAACCTCTGCCAGGTCGGCCTTCAGCTCAAGGGGTTTTCTCATGGCCCAGTCACCCTGCTCCAGCTTCTCCATTACAAACAGGCCGTCTTCCCTGTTTATCTCGATCTTTCTGACCCTGTTAGACTCGTAACCCGGAAATACCTGTTTGGCTTGAAGCTGCCATTCATCGGTAGTAAGTTTATTCTTCTCGTAGAATTGGACAAACAGCGCAAGCACGGCAACTATACCCAGGAGTATTATGGTGGTTTTTAGTCTCATATTCTCTCTGTTACCTCCTCCTCTTCCACCACACAAATGTGCCGGTCAGCAGTCCGAGTCCGGGGATTACGGCCACGGAGAGCCAGTATATAAGCTTCATCTGCTCAGGGGCTACGTTTGCGCGCCTCACGTCGGGCGGTTTCGCAGATATACCCAGCTTGGTCTCTTTCTGGGTGAGCCAGTTTATGGAATTCAAAAAGATGTCGTGGTTGCCCGGGTTCGGGGAATACTCGTTAGCGACAAAGTCAACGTCGCCGAAGACCGCAAGGCGCAGGCCCTCTACGGACGATTCCTTGGGGAAAGAGCCATGGGCGACGGCCGCCTGTGCGGCGGTGTCCACCGGTTCGACCGTTGCGGCAATCGCTATGGGGCCCGGAATGTCCTTGTCCTGAGTGAATTCGGGTTTCTTGTTCGCAATCCCTATCTCCGTCTCGCCCCAACTGTTATCCGGACCCATCGCCAGGCTCTTGGTCTGATACGGCCTGTCGTTGGTAGGGGGAATACCCTCTACCGGGCATGCGCCAAAGAACACGCTGTTTATGGACTTCATGTCCTGCGTTATCCTGTGCTCCGGATACCTTTCCTGATTGACGTATATCTCCGCAACCGTCTGCAGGCCGAAGAAAGGCAGTTGTACCCTGTTGTAGACCACGGCGTCGGTCCTTACGTTTATATTGTATTCTTTGAGTAACTCCTCAAGCCCCGTCCTGGTATAGGGACCAAAGGCCGGCTCCAGACACACGAGGAGTTTACCTTTTTTATTGTCTACGTAGTTGCGCATAAGCGCTATTTCCTCGGAACCGAACGGTTTTGTAGGACCGGCGATTATCAAGACGTCGCAGTCCGCCGGTACCTCTTTTCTGGTCATAAGGTCAAGAGGCACGACGTTGAAGTTATCCCTCTTCAGCGCCGTAATAATGTCCGAAAAACCCTGCCGGTCGTAGTCCTCGAGACCGCGTTCCCCGTGACCCGTAGTGATGTATATAGAGGTCTGCTTTTCTTCAGTAACGCTCAGTATTGCGGCCGTAAAGACCTCCTCGCCCTTAAACTTAAACGGGAATTCCTTTTCTATCACCTCGGCCTGGCCCACGTGTTTTGCCTTGCTGCCGCACTCAACTATGACGGTATTGATCTGTATGTTCTCGGCCTTTATCCGCTCGGTAAGCTCCCTCATTTTGGTGGGATTACGTATGGGGTCTACGTGCACCAGGCTGATCTTATCTGATTGATACTCGTACTCCCGAAGGATGTCCATAATCCCGTCAAAGAACATCTCACCTTCGTTGAAGAGCACGGTCACCGTTACGGGCGCCTGAAGGCCCTTTAAGATGTTTTTGGTCTTGTCGGATATGGAGAATCTGCCGCTGGAGGTGAAATCAAAACGCACATAATGTCTGGCGTTAATGTAGCTTACAAAGGCAAAAATACCGATGGCAATAAGGGTCATCAGCACCACGTTCGTACCTATGACCGCCTTTTTCCTGAACAGCCCGCTGACGTTAAAACGCCTGGATTTCTCTTTTTCCAAAACTACCTTACCTCCACTTCCTACTTTCAAGTATACGAACGGCCATGAATATGCAAAGGGCCGTAATAGTAACGTAATAGACAATGTCCTTGGTGTCCACCAGGCCCTTGGTAAACGATTCCCAATGGCTGTAGGTGCCGATGTACTGGAGGGCGGCGGCGTACCATACCTCCGTGCCGGATACCGCGTAACCAATAAAGAAGAGTATAACCAGCGCCACAATCCCCGAGACCCCGGCCACAATCTGATTCCTGGTCATGGCGGACATCAGCAACCCTATGGAGACAAACATTGCGCCCATTAAGGCCAGCCCTATATAACTGGATATGATGGGCCCCATGTCGGGCTGTCCCACCCAGGTCAGAAACACGACGTAAAGAAGCGTGGGCGCCAGCATCACAAGATAGAGGAACCATGCGGCCAAAAATTTACCGAAGACGACCTCAAAGTCGGTCACCGGCGCCGTCATGAGCATCTCTATCGTTCCCGAGCGCACCTCCTCCGCCAAGAGCTTCATGGTAATGATGGGCGCAAGGATGGAGAGTATAAACTGCGTATTGGCAAGACTATATGAAAGGCTCGCCTGCTGGGTAAAGGCGAGAATCGTGGCAAAGAAATAACCTGAAAATAACAGAAATACCGCTATTACTATGTAGGCAATCGGAGAATAGAAAAAGCCGACCATCTCCCGCTTGAAAATTGTCGTTGCGCCGCCCATTGTCCTCTATCCCACAAAATCCTATAATTAACTTTTCTTACCGAACATACCTGAAACCATCCGCCCGATACCCGCACCTACGTTACCGGGTGCCGCCTCCGCAGTTGTTACGTACTCCTCCTTGGTGGTGAGCTGGTGGAAGACGTCTTCCAACGTAACGGCCTCTTTCTTCATCTCCAACAACACCCAGTTGTTCTTCACAAATGTCTTGAAGATGTCCTCTCTGACGTCTTTGCCCTTCTCCGCCTCCACGACAAAATCCTTGACGGTATTGTCGCCGGCCTTCACCTCAACCTTCGTAACACCGGCAATGTCCTTTACAGCCTTCTCCATAGGCTGCACGGGGCCTTTTGCCTGCAGTTTCAAGATGGTCCCGCCCTTCAACTTGGCCAACAGGTTCACGGGCGTATCGTTCGCAACCAGCTTGCCCTTATCTATGATGATTACCCTGCCGCATATCATCTCCACCTCAGGCAGTATGTGCGTGGAGAGAAGGATTGTATGTTTTTCTCCAAGTTCTTTTATAAGCTGCCTTACCTGCCGAATCTGGTTTGGGTCCAGGCCTATGGTAGGTTCGTCCAGAACCAGTATCTTGGGGTCGTGTATCAGGACGTCCGCCAGCCCCACCCTCTGCCTGTAGCCCTTGGACAGGGTGCCCACCATCTGGTTCTGCACATCTACTATACCGCACCTCTCAAGGCACTCGCCCATCTTAGACCTTCTTTCCCGTCTGGGCACCTTCTTGAGTTCCGCGCGGAACATCAGATACTCATTCACCCTCATGTCCAGGTAAAGGGGAACGTTCTCAGGAAGGTATCCTATCTGCTCTCTGACCTTCAGGGAGTCGGTGAAGACGTCATTGCCCGCTACCCGGGCAAAACCCGACGTGGCGGGAATAAAGCACGTAAGGATGCGCATCGTGGTAGACTTGCCTGCCCCATTGGGTCCCAGAAAGCCCAAAACTTCACCCTCCTGCACCTCGAAGGATATATTGTCTACTGCTAGCTTGTCCGCATAACGCTTGGTCAGGTTCTCTACCTTAATCATTGGTTCTATCCCTTTAGAGGTTTACTCCCTCTTTTTTTTCTCCTTAATCTGGAGAATGTCATCGGAGCTACGTTCTTCGGTGGCTTGCAACAGGTTCCGTCTATACTCCCCGAACGCAACGGTTATGGGATCAAATCCCTCTGAACGGAATGCGCCCAGAGACATCCTCACAAGCTGCCTTACCCTTTTTATCAATATAGAACTGAGGCGGTAAGGCCCCCCAGCCCTATTTGACATGGAATCCAGCTCGCCGTAATATTCTTTCATACCAGGTCGTTTCCCATCCGCCAATTGAATGGCTAATTTTAAAGATTGGAATTAGGCAT
>MHZB01000066.1:0-1185 GCA_001828605.1 Planctomycetes bacterium RIFCSPLOWO2_12_FULL_50_35
CCATAATGTTCGGCGCGTCTCCAGAGGTAATGAAACAGGCGAACGAGGATTTGAGGAAGCTGGTGGAGGAAAAGGGACGCGACAGCGACGTCCTGGTTATTCCCTGTCTGATGGCGCCTGGCGGTATTGAGGACATGCTTGCAGACGTACTGAAGGGACAAAAAATCCGCTACGGTCGTCCATATCTGCCCCACGTGAACGTAACCAAGTGGCTCAAGGCCACCATAGACGCCAAGCTGGTGCTCTGGGGAAGGGAATCTAAGACACCTTATCCGTATTAGGGTTTAAACCTAGCTGTACTTGATCTTGATCTTGGGCCTCACCTATACTAGGTGAGGCCCTTTGTGTTCATACCGCGGGGCTAGGGCCTGAAATTACCCCGTTCGTCGAATAAGGGAGGCGGTTCTTTAAACCCGAAAACACGCCAGAGCTCCCCTGCAAGCTCCTTTGCACACATTCCCGGGTCCAGTCCCACCAATACTCGTATTGGGGAGAGTGTCAAGTGGTCTTCTGCCCACAAAGGGAAATTGTCCTCAGCCCACTGCCTTTTGTAACCCTCCGTATTCCTGCCGCAGGCACAAAGGCTGTATCCTCTAACATTGTAAAGGCCCATTCTTATGATTACTGAACCGCTGGTTTTGTATTTCTGCCCAATTTCACTGCCGAGGCGCAGGAAGTTCAGGGGTATCTCGCACATTGGATACACGTAGAGAACCGGGTGGTCTTGCCCGTCACGGTTTACGTATTCGATATCAAAGCGCCTCTGGTCTATCTTGATGGAAAGTTCGAGGTGACCGTTTTTAAGCAGTTCAAGCCTCTGAGTGTCTCTAAGTATGGAAACGTCGAATTCGCTTACCAGGCCGTCCGGAGTGCACCTGGGCTCCGTACGGTAGATGCCCCATCCCCCTTCCCTGTAGTTAGGTGGGTTGCGCAGCAAATCCACCACCATAGAATCGGTAATGTCTACAATGTCGCTCCCGCTGTCAAAATTAACTGGTGTCATGGAGAGATAAACGTACGGACGCCCCTTTATCCTGTTTAAGAGCTTCTGTTCCCTGTCTTGCAGGAAATGTTCTATGTCGGTATGTATTCCAGCGTCCACTTTAAGGCATCCTCATAAGTTTTCGGCTGAGTGGGGAAAAATGAACAGAAGCGTCGTAGGGACAGACCTTTAGGTCTGTCCTT
>MHZB01000066.1:1201-42424 GCA_001828605.1 Planctomycetes bacterium RIFCSPLOWO2_12_FULL_50_35
CAGACCTTTAGGTCTGTCCTTCTTGTGGACAGGTCTAAAGACCTGTCCCTACGTTCTTTACAACATGCACTCTCCAGTTAAGCGAAAATTCACGAATCCTTGGCTCAAAGGTAAGTCTTACCCTTGAGTGGTATGCTCTCCGTCAGTTTACTGTACGCCTCCATGAGACGCCGTGTAATCTTTCCCGGGATTTTGGTGCCAATTTTACGATTATCTATAGTGGCCACCGGCATTACTTCCATGAGTGAGTTTGTTATAAACACCTCATCTGCCTCTAGAAGCCTTGATGCCGGAAAGAGTTCTTCTGTGGCGGTAGTGTCACGTTCGCCGCAGATTTTAAGGACAACCTTACGGGTTACACCGGGCAGTAAGTTTGCCGAAAGGGATGGTGTAACCACCCTGGAATCCTCAACCATAAAGATATTCCACACCGTCCCCTCGCATACGTCCCCGTCGGTGTTCACGAAAATGGCATCCTGGCCGCCCTTTCTTAAAGCCTCCTGCCTGGCCAGTATGGCCGTTAAAAAATTCGTGGTCTTATGGTATGTGACTGGGTTGGTGGTGCTCCTCCGATAATCGGATATTATCAGCCGCATACCCTCTTTGTATAGTTTGTCAGGATACGGTCTGAAGGGGCGGTTCTCGATGAACAGTGTGGAATCGGAGGTCTCCGGGGGCGTGAGTCCCTCTCCACCCTCACCTCTGGACAAGGTTATCCTTATGTAGGCATCTCTCAGCTTATTTACTTCGAGCAGGTGCATAACCGCCCGCTCAAGTTCGTCAGCGGTATATTCTGTATTTATACGCAGCGTTTGAGCTGAGGCCATCAGGCGTTCCAGGTGGTTACGCAGCATAAACGGTCTTCCGCCATAAGAGCGCAGGGTCTCGAATATGGCGTCACCGTAGAGGAGTCCCCTGTCCCTTATTGACACCGCCGCCTCTTTCTCTACGATCACGTCTCCGTTTAGATAGGCGTAAACCGATGCAGTTTCGCCGAACGAGGGTGTTGTGGGAAAGTCTTCTGCGCCTTTTACCATTGTGCAAGGGACTCTTCTTTAAACAATTGACTCCATAAGGGCCCTTGCCTTGTGGAGGGTCTCCTGATACTCTTCCTCGGGGTCCGAGTCGGCAACTATGCCCCCACCGACCTGGAAATATGCCCTGGAATCCTTTACCAGGAATGTCCTTATGGCGATGTTGAAATCCATGTTGCCATTGAAGCCGATGTAGCCTATTGCCCCCGTGTAGAGACTGCGGCTGGTAGGCTCCAGTTCGTCAATTATCTCCATGGCGCGTATCTTTGGGGCACCTGTTATAGAGCCTCCCGGGAAGGTGGCCTTAATCAGGTCAACTGCATCGTATCTTGGGTGGAGGTCTCCCTCTACGGTGGCTACCAGGTGGAAGACCGTGGGGTGCGCCTCCAGCGTCCTATTGCCGGTAACCCTGACAGAGCCGTAATTGCAGACACGACCGAGGTCATTGCGCTCCAAATCAACTATCATGGTTAATTCTGCGTTGTCCTTCGGGCTTTTTATTAACTGGGCCTCAAGATTTTTATCGGACTTTGCGTCACTTCCCCTGGGACGCGTGCCCTTAATCGGCCTGGTCTGTACGCGCCCTTGGCGCAGACGCAGAAAACGCTCCGGGGAGGAGCTTACCACCGCTTTATTGTCAAACTGGAGGTATGCTGAAAAAGGCGCCGGGTTTACGGCTCTCAATCTCATATACAGTTCATGCGGCGGTACGCCTATCTCCGTCTCAAATCTCTGTGACAGATTTACCTGGTAAATATCTCCCTGTGCAATATATTCCTTTGCCCTTCTTATCGCATCGAGATAAGAATCCTTCGTAAAGTTACTCTTAATAACCGGCCTATTGTTGCTTTTGGACGGGCAACTGCCTGTTTTCGACGCAGCGCCCTTATTGCGTACCGCGGCTGCAAGATAATCGTCTTCCTCATTTCCTCCCGCCAATAGGCATTTGTTTGCATAATGATCATAAATAATAACCTTGTCGTAAAACCCAAAGTACATATCCGGAAACCCGACGTCGTCTACAGTGGTTGAGGGGAGTCGCTCTATAAAACGGCAGAGGTCGTATGACATGTAACCTACGGCACCGCCGGTAAAGGGTATATTTGACGCCGTAGGGTCTTCTGGCCTAAACGTTTTGAGAATCCGGCGGAGTTCCTCAAACGGGTTGCCCGTCTTCTTTACGCTGCGATTGCGGTCTTTTATGGTGATGTTACGGCCCTTCGACTTCAAGACCATAAGGGGCTTACAGCCGAGGAACGAGTATCTGACCAGGTCTTCTCCCATCGAGAGGGCGCTGTCCAGAAAGAACGCACCGTTACCAACCAATCTCTTAAAGGCCTCGGTAGGGATGCAGGGGGAAATCACCTCTGCGACGGGTGTCTTTTCAGGCTGTGATTTTATGACAGATGGCATATTTTTACTCTATTATAAGCTGGAACAAGGTACAGAGTAATTTCTGTGTCAAAGCGGCCCCGATTCTATAAGGGCTATTGAACATTGTCAAGGCAAGGGTTTAGCTTGATATTTGCCTGTGCATTTGCTAATATGTTGCCCTAACTCAAGGGGTGGCTGTGTTGTAGGGAACATAGCCGTTGAAGGAACTTGTTGAAAAATTTCTGCGCAGACTTGAACACGGGGTAAATTACTCCGAACACACCCTGAGGGCATACAGGGAAGATCTTCGACAGCACCTGGAATTCCTGGAGTCTCACGGCTGTATCCGCCCCCAGGACGTAACCCCGGTACTCCTCAGAAAGTCCCTTGTAAAGCTCAGATCAAATGGCTATAAGAGCGCCTCACTCTCCAGAAAGGTTGCCGCCATTCGATCCTTCTATAAATTCCTCTGCAAGGAGAATGCCCTTGAACACAACCCTGCAACTGTCATGCGCTCCCCCAAAAAAGAGGGGAAAATCCCCAGGTTCTTGACAGTTAAAGAGATGGAATCCCTGATCACCGCCGCAAAACCCGATAACCTGCAGGGACGCAGGGACAGGGCAATCCTAGAGACCCTCTACAGTACGGGCATAAGGGTAAGCGAGCTGGTGGGACTCAACGTTGAAGACCTGGACACCCTTAGTGAACTGCTCAAGATAAGGGGAAAGGGCAAAAAGGAGAGGATTGCACCTGTAGGCTCCCACGCACTGGAGGCGTTGAAGATGTATATTGCATCCAGGGGCAGTAACAGCTCACCCGCCCTGTTTTTAAACAAGGACAAGAAACGACTCTCCGTCCGCAGCATATCAAGGATACTTGATAAGTACATGAAGCTGGTGGACATAAGGCACAGCCCGTCACCGCATATCCTGAGGCACAGCTTCGCCACACACCTCCTTGACAGGGGCGCCGATCTCCGAGCCGTGCAGGAGCTGTTGGGGCACGCACATCTATCATCCACCCAGATATACACCCACGTCACCACCGAAAAGCTCCGCAGGGTCTACGGTAGGAGCCACCCAAGGGCGTAGCAGGAGTAACGGTGGCTTCGACTGAGGCTTCTCTAATACCATTGCTATTATTCACGAAATGAGTAGGCGTGGCGGCCCGCTTTCGCGAACACGTGCGACACGAGGTCGCACGCTACGTTTTCCGGATAACATCGTTCAGGGATAGGTACCACCGTTTCTACTTGAGTCTTTGTGGAATTCCGGCAGTGACAAAGTACACCTCATCAGCCTGTAACGCTACTATCTGATTTACCTTACCGGCGATGTCACGGAACTTTCTGCCAAGCGGGTCTGTGGGGACTATCCCAAGACCCACCTCGTTGGACACCATTATGACGTCCGCACTGACATTCTCCGAGACATCGCAAAGCCTTTTTATTTCATTGGTTATGTATTCCTCTTTTGCACCCTCACAGTCAGCGTCCAGGAGCAGGTTGGAGACGTAAAGCGTAAGGCAGTCTATCAGTATCAGGTCTGCCTTAAGCCTTTCTACCGTGTCGGCCACATTTATGTGTGACTCCACCACTTTCCACGAGGCCGGGCGGAGTTTCTTGTGCATCTCCACCCTCTCCCGCATCTCATCGTCAAGGACCTGGGCTGTGGCAACATAGGCGACGTTCCTGTACTGCTTGGCAAGCTCCACAGCATAGGTAGATTTGCCGCTCCTCGCACCGCCCAGTATGAAAGTCAGTTTGGCCATATATTATCTCTCTATGTAGGGACAGGGCTTGTCCCTGTCCCTGTCCGTTCGGCTACAGACGGACAGCCCAAGGGCTGTCCCTACAAAAATCTCTGTAGCCTCCGATCTCTGCATCAGGCAAATAAAATGACGTCTGGTGCGGAGACCAGACGCTACGACAACCTTGTAGCTGCTCGATTCATCGAGCGTACATAAATAAAGGCCCCATGAATGAGGCAACTACGTGTTATTGATTAACTGTAGGGACAAACCTTTAGGTCTGTCCAATTGCAACGTTTACCTTCCTCAAATTATATAGAGGAGAAGCAAGAATAGCAGCTCCGTAACTTCGTTAATTGCGCCAAGGGTGTCGCCCGTCAAACCACCTATCCTGACGTTGATATAAGACGCCTGAATTAGGACGGACCCTGCAAGGATTGCAGTTATAATGAGACCCTTTTCCCCCAAAAGAAAACCGGCCAGAAGGATGGGTACAATTGATGCAACTATAGAGTGTCTTAGATGGGTATTGTTTATCAGGGCCCAAGCCGTACCTGGCTCATTCCTGGCATATGAGTATATACCGGCAGCCAGCACCTGAGACCATCTCCCTACCACCGGCAGCATTAACAAGATTGTTGCCTTTTCCGCACAAGAATCGTAGACCGGCAGGTATGCTTCAAGAAAGGTACTGTTTGTCGTTATATATCCACCTATTTCATGAAACGATAAATACTTGAGCCCGAGCACAATTAAGAGACTCAAGACACCAAAGACGCCTATACGGCTGTCCTTCATTATCTCAAGCCTCCGGCTGGCGTCCCATCCGCCCAGGATACCATCCGCTGAATCTGCAAGGCCGTCGAGGTGAAGGGCGCCTGTTATGACTATAAAGGTCACAATAACGAGGGCATCGGCAAGTGAGACAGGAAACAGTTTTACCAGTGGAATGTATACCAATACCAAAAGCAGCCCGATAATGAGGCCCACCAACGGGAAAAGGGACATCACCACACCCGTCCTCTGCGGCTGGATTTCTTCCTCCCAACCAAGGCGAATGGGTATTATGGTCAAAAACCTTAGTGCCCACAGAAATTCTGCCATATACCAAGCTCCAAGAGTAAGGCATCACCATGTCATTCTGAGTCCGCCTCTGGCGGACGAAGAATCCCTGATGTAGCGTTGGAGCTTGCTCCAACGTGGCAGTAAACTGCCACGCTACACGCTTAGCTCAGAATGACAAATGACACTACAGAGACTTTTTCAACACCTTTATGAGCGGTAATATCTCAGAAACGGCCCATGCATTCAATAAATTTTCACAAGTTAAGCAGTAACAAAAACTTGACAAATTTTATTAATTTTGATATTCAGTCGCTGTGAGGGGTATTTCGCCAGAGAAAAATCTTGCTAACTGCGATAAGAACCATAAAGGCACGCGAGATACTGGATTCCCGGGGGAACCCAACTGTCGAGGTTGACGTCCTGTTGGAGGGTGGCGCCTTGGGGAGGGCTGCTGTCCCTTCAGGTGCGTCCACCGGGGCCCATGAGGCCCTGGAGCTCAGGGATGGAGACAAGTCCAGGTATATCGGCAAAGGCGTCCTAAAGGCAGTAAAGAACGTAAACGAGATAATAGGCCCGAAACTAAAGGGCAAAGACGCCGGCAGCCAAAAGACGATAGACCAGGAACTTATAAAGCTTGACGGCACGGATAATAAAGGGAAATTGGGTGCCAATGCCGTCCTTGGTGTTTCTCTGGCTGTGGTCAAGGCCGCTGCTTCGGCAAGGAATACACCACTCTACAGGCAAATCGGAGGGGATGCCGCAAAGACTCTGCCTGTCCCACTGATGAATATCCTCAACGGTGGCGCGCACGCCGACAATCCACTCGATATACAAGAGTTTATGATAGTACCCTTCGGACTTAAAAGCTTCCGTGAGGCCCTCAGGGCGGGGACAGAGGTGTTTCATCGTCTAAAGGAGCTGTTAGAAAAGGGCGGTTATAACACAGGTATCGGCGACGAGGGTGGATTTGCCCCCAACCTGCGGAGTAACGAAGAGGCCATTGAAATAGTGCTGAAGGCCATCCAGGCCGCCGGCTACAAGCCGGGCAGCGAGGTATCACTCGCACTGGACGCGGCAGCCACTGAGTTCTACGACAGTAAGGCTCGCAAGTACAAGTTCTCCGCCGGCAGGGTGAAAGAGCGGGATACGGGGGGTATGATTGATTTTTACGAGAAACTCCTGGCGAGTTACCCCATCTGTTCAATAGAGGACGGCCTGGCCGAGGACGATTGGGACGGATGGAAGGAACTGACCAGGCGACTGGGTAAAAGACTTCAGCTTGTGGGAGACGACCTCTTCGTTACCAACGTTCAAAGACTTTCCAAGGGAATCGAACTGGGCGTGGCCAATGCCATCCTGATAAAACTAAATCAGATTGGCACGCTTACGGAGACACTTCAAACTACGGAATTAGCCAAGAAACACGGCTACGGCAGAATCATCTCCCACCGCTCCGGGGAGACGGAAGATACAACCATAGCAGACATAGCTGTCGCTACGAATGCCGGTCAGATAAAAACAGGCTCTCTATCCCGTGGTGAACGAACGGCCAAGTACAATCAGCTCCTTCGGATAGAGGAGGAATTGGGAAATTCTGCGACGTATGGAGGGAGCCTTTGGAAGAAGTAACAAAGAAACAATTTATTTCATTTATAGTGCCACTTGTCTTAGCTATGGCGGTAATAGTTTCTTTTTCCATAGTCATTGCTAAAAAACGCTCGGAAATGAAAACGGCGCTTGCAAAGAAGAGGGTCCTTCAGAAAGAACTGGCCCTGCTCAGCAAGAAAAACATAGAATTACACGAGCTCAGAGACGCCTTGGTCTACGACCCTGTGCAAGTCGAGAAAGAGGCAAGGGAGCAATTGGGATATGGCAAACCGGAGGAGAAATCGTACAAGACATACAACTTCCGTGTTGTTGACGGTACCACCGACGACGAACCTCAGCCAGACGATGAGTCCACAGGTATTGAAGATAGTTTTATAAAGAAGATAGGGCTTTCGGGCATCTTTATCCTGATTATTATCAGTGCAATTGGAGCCTTCTATGGCACCTATTGGTATGAGTCTAAATATAGAAGAATACATAGCTGAGCTGACTCGTGGAGCGAAAGAGGCATCGAGGCGGCTGGCCTGCACCGGCACTGCACAGAAAGATGCAGCCATCTTAGCTATAGTTGCGGGTCTGGTTGATTCAAGAAACAACCTGCAGAGAGAGAACCAGCGCGACATAGAGGCCGCACGCAGGGCTGGCCTGGGTAATGCCCTTATAGACAGGCTCCTCCTGAGCGACAGGCAGATAAAGACCATGACGGACGGACTGCGTACCATAGTCTCCCTCAAAGACCCTGTGGGCGAGGTCATGAGCGGATGGAAGATGCCTAACGGGATGTTGATAGAGAAGGTTCGGGTACCGCTGGGCGTGATAGCCATAATATACGAATCGAGGCCGGACGTAACAGCAGAGGCTGCGGCACTCTGCCTTAAGGCCGGTAATGCCGTGATACTGCGCGGAGGCAAGGAGGCTATAAACTCAAATCTCTCTATATATAAAATCATTAAGAAGGCCCTCAGTGATTCCGGTCTGGACCCGAGATGTGTCCAGATAGTAGAAACCACGGACAGGGCGGCAGTTGACCTACTGTTAAAGGCGGAAAGGTATATAGACGTAGTAATACCGAGGGGAGGAGAGGAACTTATCCGCGCCGTTGCAGAGAAGTCTAGGATCCCGGTGATTAAGCACTACAAGGGCGTGTGCCACGTCTACGTGGACGAGTACGCCGACCTGGATAAGGCGGAAAAGATATGCATAAACGCCAAGGTGCAGAGGCCGGCCACGTGCAATGCCATGGAGACTATGCTGGTCCACAAGAACATAGCGGAAAAATTTCTGCCGGGAACTGCCAAAAAGATGAAAGAGGCGGGCGTGGAATTAAGGGGATGCAGTAACACCAGAAAAATACTCCCGGACATAAAAGAGGCTACAGAGGACGACTGGTACGCAGAGTATCTTGACCTCATACTTGCGGTCAGGGTGGTGTCATCGTTTGATGAGGCGGTGGACCATATAGCCAAGTACGGCTCTTCACACTCCGACGCCATCGTTACCGAGAACGTCACCAGCGCAAATCGGTTTACCAACGAAGTAGATTCCGCAGCCGTATATGTCAACGCCTCGACAAGACTCACCGACGGCGGCCAGTTCGGTATGGGCGCCGAGATAGGCATCTCCACCGACAAACTTCACGCCCGCGGCCCCATGGGACTGCCCGAACTAACCTCTTACAAATTCGTCATCCACGGCGACGGACAGATAAGGGAGTAACCAGGTGTCTGTTGTAGGTCTATATTTAGGATCGCAAGCGTGGTAATGTGACATCGACCCATTGCATATCCAAGCGGAAGTTCCCTACTACCAACCAGCTTTTATTTCCCTTTGTTATCCTGCTTGAGGAACAACAGGAAATATTGTAGGGTGCGTCTGGATGGACCTGATACAACATCTTCAGCACGTCTTCTTCCCCTCTGTTATCTCCTTAAGGCGCGGGGGGAGCACGCAGGCCAGGTCAATCTCATGCGTGCCGTAGATAATCTGGGACTGTACCCTGGACTGGGTCTTTAGTGAAAGGCCGTGTATCTTAATAAAACCCTCTGCCGCCTTATGGTCGAATTGGTCCGCCTTATCGTAGGTGGCGAGTTCGTGCCGGTACAATGCCAGCGGAGAACGGCGGCCCACCACGGTGGCCGAGCCCTTAGAGAGCTTTACCTTGACCGCACCGGTGACCAGTCTTTGGGCGCTCAGGACATACGCAACCAGGTCGAGATGAAACGCCGAGAACCACTGACCGCCGTATATAATGTCTGCGTACTGGTTGGCGACAATATCCCTGAAGCGCATGGCATCACGCGTCATTACCATTGACTCAAGCGCCCTGTGGGCCTTATGGAGTATAACCGCTGCCGGGGCCTCGTAGACCTCGCGAGACTTTATGCCCACCACACGGCTCTCCACGTGGTCAATACGGCCTACTCCGTGCAGACCGCCCAGCTTGTTCAGTTTCTCTATTATATTAATCCCGTCTAGGTAATCCTTGTTTATACGGAATGGAATCCCCTTTTCTATACCAATTTCAATGATCTCCGGTCCATCCGGGCAATCTTTAATGGAATTTGTCCACTGCCAGACGTCGTCCGGGGGTTCTACCCAGGGGTCTTCCAAGACACCACATTCGATGCTGCGTCCCCATAGGTTTTCATCTGTGCTGTAAGGGCTCTCCTTACGAGTCTTTATGGGTATTTTGTGGGTCTGAGCGTACTCTATTTCTTCTTCCCTGCTCATCCCCCATTCCCTTAACGGAGCTATAATCTTTAACTGTGGCGCCAGGGCCTGTAATGTCAGTTCAAAACGCACCTGGTCGTTACCCTTGCCGGTGCATCCATGAGCAACCGCCTCCGCGCCTTCATCCTCCGCCACCTCGGCAAGAAGTTTGGCAATCAGGGGCCTGCCGAGCGCTGTCGCCAGGGGGTAGACTCCTTCGTACAGGGCGCCGGCCTGGAGCGCAGGAAAGACAAAATAGCGGACGAACACCTCGCGGGCATCTATAACAACCGCCTTGCACGCCCCCTGTTTTAATGCCCTTTCCTTTATCTCGTTGAGGTCCTTTGAGTCGGCGCCGCCAAGGTCCACCGTCAGGGTAATAACCTCCATGCCATAGTTCTCCTTAATCCACCTTACGGCCACAGAGGTATCGAGTCCGCCCGAATAGGCTAGTACCACTTTCTTACTCATATTTCTCCTACAGAGAGTCTTAGAAAAATCCCTGAAAATTCTTTTCACCTGTCATTCTGGGTGAGGTAGAATCATGCCAGAGGTGGACTTTGCTCCCTCAGGATGACAGCTTCACAAGATTCTTCGGTGATCTCAAAACATGAAAAAGAGAAGAATTATATCACTTAGGAGTTTGTTTGGCTAGACACTAAAACAAAAAGCCGCCAAGGGCTATGCAACGGGGGCAGCTGCACAACAGAGAATCCCTTATTAGGTAGGAAGGATCCTCCTCTGCTTGGCGGCCATTCCAGGTTATAGATTAGACATATTTTATGGAGTTACCGAAGCCGTGGCGTCCAACATTTTATCTATTAATAGAATCCCAAACAAAATAGGAGCCGATTATTTTTATTAAACTCAAATGGTATACACACCCGATCATGCATCTGTAGACATGATAGGCAACAGATGTCCCCGTTAAGACCAAATGTGCTAATACACGCCGTGCCCCTCGGCATCTTTCGAGCAATATATCAACTTATGAACAGCTTGTCAAGCACCGAGTAGCAAATTATTCTGTGCATATGCAGGATATAGCCCTGACACAAAACAGATTGACAAGGAAGGCATAAATCTTTAAACTAAATAATATAAAGTACTGAAATAATAGGGACTTATGTGTGAGTGCAAATTACGGGGAAATTAAGAAATATCTGCGGAACGTAGGCCAAACAGCCTGGCGGGTGCACCTCGGCAAAGGGGCCGCCCTGTTAGGAACCGTATTACTGCTGCTTCTCTTGGTAGGGCTTGTATTTGCCAACCAGCTTTTGTCAATCCCGTATGCACATGCAGGCTACCTCATCCTCTGTATATCCATACTCATTTATGTCTCCTACCGCTACGTCATTACCCCCGCTCTGCCCCTGGGGTCGGAAGACAAACTAGCGTTAATCATAGAAGAGCGGCTTCCGGGGCTGAAGGATTTACTTATCAGCTCTCTCCAGCTTGGAAGGGATTTGGAAAAACCGGAGAGGGCACAGCTCTACTCCCACGAACTTATCTATTCACTGTTTAAACAAACTGCAGAAAAACTTCACGATGTAAGACCTACAGATATAGTGGAGAGGCAGGACCTAAAGAGAAACGTAAAGGTGTTTGGGGCGGCTGTCTGTATTTTCGTCTTACTTGTAATAATGAATCCCAGGTATGTTTCGCAAAGATTTCATCTTCTACTGGGATCCCAATATGCCCCTTCCGCTCTGATTCACCCCGGCAAACCCGTCATAGGCGACATAACGCTGACGTACAGGTACCCCGCATACACGGGTCTTATGTCAAGGACCATAAGCGGCTCAAGCGGTGATGTAAAGGCACTGAAGGGCAGTGAGGTAGAGATATTGGCGTCCAGTAACCAGCGAATCGCCTCGGCAAGTATTCTAGTAAACGCGTCAACCAAGGTACCGATGGCTGTGGAGACGGTAAATACAATAAAAGGGTGCTTGATAGTGTTGGAAGACGGCAGCTACAGCTTCGAGGTCATACCCGTCGGTGAAAAACTTGGACATACGTCACAATCCCACAAAATCGTGGTAGAGGAAGATGCCTATCCGGAGATAAATATACTGTCGCCAACGTCGGAAAAGGTGGTGAGCGAAAGAGACGTGATTGGTCTCTTGTACGACGCCGCGGACGACTTTGGCCTGAAGGAGATAAGGCTGGTAGTTGACGAAGGCCCTGAAGCCGAACCGGTAAAAAAGGACCTGAAGGTCGTGAAAGAGACCGAAAGGCAGTGCAGGGATACCTTCAACTGGGACCTCTCTACGCTCAGGCTGACGCCGGGCAAGAAGGTGTCTTACTACCTGGAGGCGGTGGATAATGACGCCGTATCGGGGCCGAAGGTCGCAAGGTCCAAAACCCAATACCTTGAGGTATACAGTACGCAAAAGAGGCATGAAGAACTCCTTTCATTACAGGACGAACTTCTTCAGGAGATGGTACAGCTGCTGGCGGAAAAACTGGTAAACCGCCCGGATGCTACAAAGTCGAAAGACGAGCTGCTGTTACAACAGGACACCCTTCTGGAAAGAACCGTCAACATGCTTGTGCTTTTTGACAAGGTTCTAACTAATATGGAAAACGACGTCCTGGCCAACTACGCCGTCTATTACAGCCTCGAAAACATGCGCAACACGGTATCCCAGCTCAGTGACGGCAGAAAGAAGTATCTCGAGGAGATAGAGAGAGGCGGCCCCATCCTGCCCGTAGGCGTTATAACGGAGATTCAGGGTATGCAGGACCGCGAGGTGGTGGAGTTGGAGAACGACATTATGTTTCTCGTAGAGCTTTTGAGAAAACAGAGGCTTGACGACATGCTTAACCAGGACAGAAACATAGAGGACATGGAAAAGACCCTGACGAACCTCCTGCAGGACCTGGAACAAGGCAAGACGGGCGAACTCGAAGACAGGGCGTTGAAGGAGCTGCAGAAACTTGAGGATGTGATACGCTCTATAATGGAGAAACTTGCCAAGATGTCCAGCAACTGGGGTGACGAGTTCCTGAACATGGATGCCCTGGATTCCCTTAAAGAACTTACCCTCAACAAAGACATACAGGAAATGAAAGACGCACTCGCAAGGGGTGACCTTGAGGCGGCCCTCAAGGCGGCTATGAATGCGACAAACTCGCTGGGGAAGATGCTGGCTGAAATGGAGCAACATGCCCAGCAGTACGCTGATTCTACCTATTCGCGCACCCTTCAGGAAATGAACGCCCTTGAGAAGGGGCTCCGGGAATTGGAAGAAGGGGAACGTAAAGTGGCACAGCAGACAGAGGATCTGAAAAAGGATATGCAATCCCGAACCTTCGGAGACATGGACCAGGCCCTGAATGGATTTTTTGAGAAACAACTCGATAGACTTGGAAAAATGAAAGACGACATTTCCCACGTCGAAAAATCTTTCGCCGAAAATTCCACCCTTGCCGAGTACTCGCGCGTGGAAAAAGAGGTGGACAGACTGCTCAAAAGGCGAAACCAGGCGATGAGAAGCCCCTTCTCCCTTAAAGACAGCGAGGCCGAAGGCTTCGGCGAGAAAGAGTATGTCGAACTCAACAAAAAACTGCGCGAGTTAAACGAGGCGAGGAACCGGGAGCCGCTGCTCGATACATACGAAGAGGTGTCCAAGGCGCTGCCCCAACTGGAGGAAAAACTTTCACAGTTGGATGAAATGCTTAAGGGCCAAGATTTTAAGGAATCGCTGAATCTGGCGATGGATAGCCTTAGAAATCTAAGATTCTGGGACTTCGAACTGGAAAGGAGTTCTTCGGAAAGCGTCCGCCGCCCCGGGGAGAAAGAGGAATTCCCTGACGAGGGACTTCAGGAGATGAGCAAGGATACAGGCGAGATGCTGGCGGACGCCGCACGCCTTAACGAGCAGATGGTCAACGACCTTGAGTCAGTGGAAGAGTCCTTCGAGAAGATGAGTAAGGCCGAGCCCACAGAGGAAGAGACAAAACAATTCGCACAACTTACCCAGAAACAAGGTGAACTGAAGGAGGATGCCCAGAGTTTGGCGCGTTCCATGGAGGAGCTTGCCGGTAAAAGCCGCTCTATGGGTGGTGAGGCAGCCGAAAATATGGAAGAGGCCGAGGAATTCATGGAAGCGGCAGAGGGCAAGCTGCAGGGCAAAAACGGCCCTGGGGCGCTAACAGACGAGAGGGAGTCGCTCTACAGACTCTCTCAGGCCAGAAAGAATCTGGGAGAGGCCATGGACAGGGTGGCCAAGGGCATGATGTCACGCGGACTCCCCATGCCTAAGTACGTTCTTAAGTACCGCGACAGGTGGGACGACGGCAGGGACGGTTTCGCCATGGGTGAGGTGGAGATACCATCCGAGGAGTCGTACAAGGTACCCAAGGAATTCCGAGAGGATATTCTCGAGGCGATGAAAAAAGGCCTGCCCCAGAGGTATCACGAACTCAACAAGGATTATTACAGAAAATTGGTAGAGTAGGGACAGGGCATGCCGTGCCCCTACCTGTAGCGTGCGAGTTTATCTCGCACGCTTAACGAAGTGAAACCGAAACAATATAAAACTTATGCCAAGAACAGGTCTCCCAGACTTAAAGGTTTTGACTATTCAACGGATCGTCCATACTTTATCACAGTATGTACAAAAAAGGGCATGTCGGTTCTCAAAGGTGATTTCGCTTTAGAGATAACCCAATGTTTAAGGCAGTTGAGAGAAAAGTATTCATTTAAGATATACGCATACTGTGTAATGCCTGATCACATACATTTACTGTTAGCACCCGGAGACAGCAAACTAAGTGTTTCCAGATTCATCCAAGGTTTTAAAAGTATAATCACTCGGATATACAGTTCCACTGGTAGACAGGGAAAGTTGTGGCAAAGATATTTCTACGATCACGTCTTGCGAAATGAAGAGGATTTAAAAAATGTAGCACTTTATGTCTTGGAAAATCCTGTCAGGAAAGGCATGGTGGAAAACTGGCAGGATTATCCATATTGCGGCATTGTAGATAAACTAGAATAAACGTGCGACACGAGGTCGCACGCTACACTTACCCGCAAAAATGTAGCGTGCGAGTTTATCTCGCACGGTATTTTTCTTTCCTGCGTCATTAAGGAAATGGGAACCGTATAATGGATTCCAACGTTCTTATCATAGCTGGAGCAACGATAGGAGGCGCCTTAGCTGGTGGTGGAATTGCTTTTGGTGTAGCAATATGGAGAGAAAGGTATAAAGAAAATAAGATTAAAGAAGGTCTCATAAACTTGTTAATCAATGATGTAGGCTCTCTTTTGAAACTATATGATGAATTAATTGGAGAAAACGTAAAACAACACGATGAGAAAGAAATTTTCACGTCTTATCTTGTCGTTAAGCAGGATTACTTCTCGGTTTTCGACAATAACTCAGACAGACTTTCATATCTTGATGATGAGACTTCGAAATTGCTTATTCAATTTTATAATCGCGCAAAGGCTCATATAGATACTATTGTTAGATACGGCAAACACTTCGAAGATTACCGTAATCTTCCGCCTTCTATAGAATATATGGGAGACATCATGAGGCGTGAACGGGAAGCCAACTACTTGAGAACACTATTTAAATTCATAAGAGACAATCATTTTGAATTAGAAGAAATGGCACTTGAAACATTATTAGCTCTTAAAAAGCAATCAAAGAAATACAAGAAAAACTATAAAAGCGGGTAGGTCAAGGCGTGTGGCCTTGACCATTAATTATCAGAAAATGGGAATATAGAATATGCAGTTGTTATTAACTATTCTTACAATATGCCTTGCTCTTGGTAGCAACCCCACGGTGTACTGCCAGTCTAACGCTTCTCCGCTTGATGTGGCGGCAGATAGTACAAACCCTGCCGAAACTATCCAGGCGCACCATGGCGACATCGGTACACTCTTTATCCTCGGTGAAGACCACATCTCTCACTGTGAAATAAACGAAGCGGACGCGGTGGCCAAAAAAATCTTTAGTCTCCAGCCCGACAGCCCCGAAGGTCTTTACCTCGCCGCCAAGGTGCGATTCTACCAGGGACGGTATAAAGAGGCCATAAAACTGCTTAAAGGGCCGCCGCAGAACTTCCTGGACGGCAGGAGGTTTCTTGCCCTTGTCATGGAAATCAATGAAACGGCCCAAAACTTTGTAGAACGTCCCACGGAGCACTTTGTCATCAGGTACGTTCCGGGTACAGACGAGGTGTTGCCTGAGGATGCCGAACTGGCGCTTGAACACGCTTACAGCGAGATAGGGAAAGATTTGGGATATTTCCCAACGGAAAAAGTAGTGGTTGAGGTGTACCCAAGTGTGGACGGTTTTTCCGCTGCGTCCACACTTACGCGGGAGGAAATCGAGACCTCCGGCACGGTGGCCATCTGCCACTTCAACCGGCTCATGATAATGTCACCCAGACTGCTCCTCAGGGGATACCCCTGGATGGACACCCTGGCCCACGAGTACGTGCATTATGTAATAACCAAGAAGACGAGAGACCTTACACCCATCTGGTTTCACGAGGGCCTTGCCAAGTGCGAGGAATCCAGATGGAACTCTCCTCAAAGGAGGGAGCTTACGCCCATCCAGTCACACCTGCTTGCCCAGGCCATTGAGGAGAACTACTTTATAACCTTCGAGCAGATGCACCCCTCGATAGCCAAGCTTAAGTCCGCCGAGGACGCCGCACTGGCCTTCGCCGAGGTGCAGACAGCCACGAAGTACATCATAGAGAAGGGCGGCTACCCGGTGCTCAATGAGATATTGGACGCAATAGGCACGGGCAGGAGCGTGGAAGAGGCGGTAGAGGCGGGACTCGGCATGCCCTTTGAGGGCTTTGAGCGGGGCTGGAAGTCGTATCTGGGCACAATCAGCCTAAAGAAGATACCCGGACTGAAGGTCATGCCGCTGAAGATAAGAAAATCAGGCACGGCTGGTGAAAAGGAAGAAAGTCCCACCGAAATAGAGGCAGCCGATGCCAGAAAGTTTACCATGCTGGGGGATTTGCTAGAGGAAGGGAACAGACCGGATGCCGCACTGTTTGAATACGAGAAGGCGCGCCAGTGTGCAGGGCTTGGCTCGCCCCAGATACTGAATAAACTCGCAATGGCCTACATCCAGAACCACCGGGATGATGATGCGCGTAGCGTGATAAACGATGCCATCAGCTACTACCCCAACTACGTGACCACATACATCACAGAGGGGGAACTCTACAAAAAGAAGGGTGACATAGGCAGGGCGATAGAGAGTTTCGTATCGGCCAGCCGCATAAACCCATTTAACCCCGCCGTGCACCAGAGACTTGCCCAGCTTTACACCGAGGTAGGCGATAAAGACGCCGCCAAGAAGTCTCTGGAAAAACTGGCAGTGGTCCTGAGGGACCATAGTAATAAAGAAGAAAACTATAAAACTGAGAATAAAATGTCAGAGTAGTTACAAAGGAAACTGCTTAGTGGAACTGCATGACGAAATAGAACATCTCACACGCTATACTCTGCATGAACTTGCTGTTTGCGTGACTATAGCTGCCGTTGCCAAAGAATCGGCAAAAACTTACTTCAAAGACACACTTGAGCCTGTAAACGAAGAGACTAAAAAACTTCTTGATAAAATAGACGTTGCGTTATTCCTTGAAGATTCAGATACTCTTATTAGTAAATGGGTTTTCATTAATTTTGTCGCTATATACGAAGCATGGACGAGTGACATTTTAAGGGCGATTCTCAGAAAGTATCCTCAAAAGTTAAAAAAAGAAAAGGAAGAATTAAGAGGGATTCTGTATGGTGGACCAAAAGGGGTTACTAAACGTCTTCAAGAAATAACCTCAATTGAAATGGGAAATATTCCTGAACTAGCTGAGGTAATTAGGCTTAAAGCAGTTCGTGATATCCTTCTGCACAACAAAGGAATTGTTAATAAAACATACTTAAGAAAATCTGGAGATACCAAAGCAACGGAAGGCGACAAGATAAAAACAGATGCACATTTTCTTCTAGTCAATTGTTGTATTTTTAACTCTTTTGTCATAAAAGTTTCGGATGAGCTAGTGAAAAAATATAAATAAAAAGATTGGGTATAGCAGGTCTTCTTGACCTGCTATATCGCAGGGCGGCAGGCCCTGCGATACCCAATGAAAGTGTTGTGCAGAGGCACCCACCTGAGGCGGACAGCGTACCCCTGCAAAAACAAAGGGTTCTCCATTTTAAATCTTTCGTGGTGGCTTGATTCATGGGTAGCGCAGGGCTTAAGTCCTGCGGCACCCTTCACTAGTGGGTGTGATAAATCGCACCCCTACATTTCTATTTTTTGCCCCTTTTTGCAGTTGCCGGAAATTTTTTCCAGTTCATAATCAGTTCCACCAGAAGCCTTACACCGGTGCCGCTTGCACCCTTTGGGATGTAGGGAGCATCTTTATCGTTCCACGCCACGCCCGCTATGTCCAGGTGCACCCAGGGGGTTTTGTCTACGAATTTTTCCAGAAATTTTGCACCGGTTATGGTACCCGCACTGCCGTCACCAATATTCTTCACGTCGGCTATGGTACTCTTGATGGCCTCGCCGTACTCATCCCACAGCGGAAGTTCCCAAACCCTCTCATGTGCAGCATCCCCCGCCTCCCTTACCCTCTTCCTCAGCTCTTCATTATTGCCCATCATGCCCATAGCCATGCGGCCCAGTGCAACCACGCAGGCCCCGGTAAGTGTAGCAATGTCAACCACGGCCGTTGGTTTATAGCGTTTTGTATATGCCAGTGCATCCGCAAGGATTAGTCGGCCTTCCGCATCGGTGTTTGCCACCTCTACCGTCTTGCCGCCCATACACGATATTATGTCGCCGGGCTTCATGGCCTTGCCGCTGGGCATGTTCTCCACACAGGGGAGCAATCCGACCAGGTGCGCCTTGGGCCTTAACCGTGCAAATACGCGAAAGGCGCTGAGGACCGTTCCCGCACCCGCCATATCGTACTTCATTTTATCCATGTCCTGCGACGGCTTTATGGATATGCCACCACTGTCGAACGTCACGCCCTTGCCCACCAGAACCACCGTATCCTGCCCCGGGCGCCTCTTGCCGTACTCAAGTATGACGAACTTGGGCGGCTGAGCACTGCCCCTGCCCACACCCAAGACTCCGTTCATGCCAAGTCGTTTCATTGTATCCGCAGAGAGCACCCGTACCTTGATACCGGAACGGCGTCCCAGCTTCTTGGCCTCGTTTGCAATCATGCTTGGCGTGGCCTCACTACCCGGCAGGTTTACTAAGTCCCTGGCCTGACAAGCGGCCTCGGCTATCAACTGACCCCTTCTTGCACCGACCTTTGCCCCTCCCAGCCGAGCCTTGTCCTCCACCATAATCGTTAATGACTTTACCTCCTTGGCCTCATCCGGCTCCAGATGTTTGAATCTATCAAACCTGTAGAGACCGAGCACAGCCCCTTCCGCCATCGCCCGAGATACCTGTTCTACAGAATCTTTCAGTGGATAGAGTTGACTTGTCACCCCTTTTATACCAAACCCTTGCACCGTCTTGAGAGCAGTGCCGGACACCTGGCGAACCTTGTCCAGCGTAAATTCATTCTCTTTACCAAGGCCAATGAGCAGCAGCCTCTTAGTCGGCAACAGCCCGTAGGTGGGCAGTAAAAATGTCTTATTGAGTCTAGGCCTGAAATCTCCGCTCTTTATTAGACGGCTTATCTCCCCGCCCAGCGCCTTATCAAAACGCTTAAGAACAGGGGTTATCCGCGGTGCGTCGAAAAGCCCAAGCACAATTGTCTCAGCCCTCTCTTTTACCAGCATGCCATACCTGACAGTCAGCTTCATCGTTGTTTCTTCTCCTCCTTGTCGGAACATTATACCAACCGCAGAGGCTTTTTTCTAATGCGGATATCTCCAGCCTTCTGGGTTTTAGGACTCTCTTCTCTGATTGGAAAAGTCCTAAAAACATGACTGCAGAATATGTATTTACCTTAAGGTATCCTCCGTGTAAAATATGCGCTTCGCCCTGAGAAAGGACCAGGCATCTTAAAAGGTCTTATTGCGTGTTGCATATATGACTGCAAGAGTAACTGGGATATCGTTAAAAAGACTGCTTCATGTCTTAGTGCTCACAACCTCGATGTTTCCAGCGCTTGAACTGAGCCGGAGGTGCGCGAGTGGTGACACCTTGGGTGACGGTCCGGACATAGAAAGTAAGGTCCGGATTAACGTCGAGGTCCTTAAGAATGACGAGAGTGTGGTAATGCGCGCCGGCGCCGCAAAAGCCCTGGGGAATATTGGTCCAGACGCTGCCGACGGCACACCCGTCCTCGCCGAGACCCTTTTAAAAGACAAACACCCGATGGTCCGCGCCCAGGCCGCAAAGGCCCTCGGCAAGATTGGCTCCGGCACAGAGCAGGGCGTGCTTGCGCTAAACAAGGCCATATGGTACGACGAGGACGCCGACGTATGCAAGAATGCCATCCATGCCCTTGGTGAGATTGGAGATAATTCCGAGACCACCTTAAAGGTGCTTTCCGCCGTCATAAAGGAGAAAGATCAGGAACTTGGAGTCGAGGCCCTCCATGTACTCGTATGGCTAGGCCCCGATTCTCATACCGTGATATATGGTCTCTGCGAGGCCCTTCTTTATAACGACAGTGTCGAGATACGTAAGAACGCCGCTGTTGCCCTTGGCGAAATCGGCCCAATGGCCAGAGAGGCCACCCCGGCGCTGGCTAAGGCGCTGGAGGACGAGGACGCCGATGTGCGTCTATGCGCAGCCGATGCTATAGGCAGGATTGGGCGTGAGGCGCTTGAGGCTGCATCTGCGCTGGTCAAGGCCACCAGGGTGGACCCGGACATGCGTGTGCGCACAAAGGCCAAAGAGTCCCTTGTCAATCTAGCCAAGAATAGATAAATGTCCAGACATGACCCTGTGCAAACTGTGTTTATAGGGCCCGTGTCCTGTTGGCAGCATTAAGATTCGTGAGTTATCGCCTATAATCTACACACGGAACGACAAAATACTATGAAGCGCCCGTACCTCTTTGTCTCTGTCTTCCTATGCTCTGTCCTCTTGCCTTTTGTCACCATCTTTTGCGGCATCCCCTGTTGCCGCAGCGTCCTCGGACAGGAACCCTGCGGTAAGGCAGTCACAACAAACCCGGCCTTCCAATACTACCCACAGATATGGGGCACAAACATCCTATGGCTCGACCGCCGAAGCGGCAACTCCGACATGTTCATATACAACTTCGCAAAGGGAAGAGAAGTTCGTGTGCCCCCAGGCCACGAAGAGGTCAACTCCATTAATATCTACAAAGACAATGTCGTATATCAAGTCTGGGGAGGCAACTGGGACGTGTGGCTCCTCAACATAAAGAGCGGCAACAAGAGGCAAATATCCGCCAACCACTCGTGGCACGAGATGCTGCCAAGAATATGGGGAGACTCAGTCGTCTGGGAAGACTGGCGCAACGGATACGGTCTTGGTGATATATATCTATACAACCTTAAGACCAAAGAAACACGCCAGATAACTACCGACCCGGGGGCACAGGGAAAGCCGGATATATACAAGGACGTCATCGTATGGCATGATAAGCGTAACGGCAACTGGGACATATACTTATACGACCTGGACAAAGGGGAAGAACGCAGGCTGACAGACGACCCCGCCGACCAGTTCAGCCCGGTTATCCATGGAGACCACGTCGTCTGGGTAGACAGCCGTAACGGCAATTGGGACATATTCACGCACAACCTGTCCACCGGTACTACGACATGTATATGCAATGACCCATCCAAGCAGTGGTGGCCTCAAATCTGGAAGAACACAATACTATGGGTAGATGAAAGGGCCGGGGAGAGTGCCATTTACGTATACGATATAACCACCGGTAAGGGAAAACCGCTCTGCAACTCGCCCGCCCCCCAGCGGCAGCCTGCCATTTACGAGAACCGAATAGTATGGATGGATTTTAGAAACGGCGCCCCAGGGGAGATGCGGCAGGGAAACTGGGATATATTCGCCACATCCTTACCCATGTATCACATCACAACCTCGACTAGTTACCCATAAGAACCTTACCAACAGCGTGGAGTCCCCATTATGAGTCTACTGGAAATTATCAAAAAAAGACGGAGTGTGAGAAAATTCCAAAGTAAGGAGATAGCCAAAAACATCGTAGACGAACTTATAGAAGCGTTGATATGGGCCCCAAGCGCAGGGAATCTTCAGAGCCGCAAGTTCTATATAATCAGCAATGCAGGGGTTAAAGACGACCTGGTAAAGGCCGCCTTGGGGCAGAGGTTCATCGCGGAGGCCCCACTGGTAATAGTGGCCTGCGCGGACATGCGCATAGGAACATATTACGGCAGACGGGGCACAGACTTATATGCGCTTCAGGACGTTGCAGCAAGCATACAGAACTTCCTTCTCCTGGCCCACGAACACGGCCTAGGCACGGTCTGGGTAGGAGCCTTCGATGAAGATAGTGTCACAGAAACGCTTAAACTATCAAAGCAGCTGCGACCAGTAGCGATTGTCCCCGTGGGTTATCCAGCGGAGCACCCCTCCACCCCTCAACGCATATCCAGAGAAAAGGCCGTCGCGTTCGTTGCATAGAAAGCAACCTATTAATTTCCGGCCTGAGGTCCCGGGTGCCACACGCCACCAAATGTAGTGACAATATATTTCGTTTGTGCTGTAGGTTAATGAGTTCTATACTGGTCGTACGGCCATATTTCTATATTATTGCCAATGCCTGCTGTAATGACAACACATACTGAGAGGCTGAATCTGACAAGTAGGTCGTTGGGTGTTGATCGGATTGGTTCCAAGGTACGAGGAACATGAAAGCATTAATTAATTACATGGACTGTACCTAAACTGCTGTAAATGGCGTTGCCTGCCCGCTTCACCAGAGTGACATAGCATACAAGCGTACTTTTCCAGAGCTTCCCGGTCTCGGACACCCCGATAAACCACAATTACACAGTTCAAACAAACCGAAACATACCGGACAATACTAGCAAACCCCGCCTGGAGCGCGTTGCAAGGTATATTCCTCAGCTCCTTATCACCGAAGAACACGTCCAGCACATGTAAATTCGACATAACATGTTCAAAACCATTATATTACATGAAAAGGTCTGCAAATAGGTAAAATAGCACAAAAAGCCTGGTCTTAAAGGTGAAATTAGGTATTCCAGGGGGGATAATTAACAAATCGGTGCGCGACAGACATCTCAAACCGGTAACTCGGTCTGTTACGGCAAAAAGGCGGGTTTTCAATCACAAATACCCGAGTAGAATAGCCGATTACCACATTACAGCACGGAACAAGGAGGGTAATGTAGCGGTTGTCTGTTTGGAGCCCATCATGAATACCTTTTTGGACAAAGGATGTCAGACCCGGCACCCTTTTACAAACCAAAGTTACCAAGAAAGAGCCGGTCCGAGCGCCAAAAACGGGTCAATGCAACATAATATATATTATCAGACGTTGTGCGCATGTTCTAATACATGAAACCTGCGGCCAGACTGGCAGCCCACCTGCCCCTCCCAAGGCACAAAATCCCACCGAATAGAGCGCCGCTCATTCCTCATTCATCCGTAGGCGGCACGCCTGGCCCGACCCGGATTCGCAAATACAGCTTGAGCCCGTCGCTGAACATCCGCCTGCACGTCTCCGGTAAGTTACCAACCAGCTTGCAATCGAGTGTGGCTGGATGGGTAAGGTTCGATATGCAGTGGCCATAACAGATTGGGCAACTTAACTATTCTACAGTTCTACAGTAAACATTTAGAGTAGCTGCAGTGCATGAGTTGGAAATTGCCCCCTCCCGATCTCGCATTGAAACGGGGGTTAACCGCTTGAAAGGCCTGCTGCAAAAATTTAGTAAGGGAAATGGCTAGGGTGATTACCAGCCGCCGGCCTCAAGCGGCATAGTCACTCGAACTCAACGAAGGGCAAGCGTTTAGAAGTCCCCGTCCGTTTCTATTACGCAAAGTCCGGAAGCGCAAACACTTAGGAGAGACGCCCTGGACAAAACCGGCCAGATATGTAGTGACAATATAAATACATAACATTTTATTAAATAGCTATTAATATAGATATTGGTAATGACAATTATCACTTAGGCATCGGTGAAGCTGTGCTATTTAGAAATCGTCGGGATGGGTATACAGATTTTTTCTTTTTCAATGCAGACCGCCTCCGTGCCCACAGCGCCAACAAAGTAATCCTGGGGAATTTGTCCTTTACAACACGCCTCATCTCATGTAATTTGTTTAAGTATTGGAAGCAACCAGTCTTACATTGGGGGTACCTTATTGAAAGTGGGCATTTACGTTATCACATTAGATACTACAAACATCCCCAGCACAAACTAAAATCATGATAATCGTCCTTAAGAAAGGTGCTACGGAGGCAGAACTGCAAGAGATAGTGTCTCGAATCGAAGAGCACCACCTCTCCGCCCACGTCTCAAAAGGTGAGGAGACAACGGTGATAGGCGTAGTAGGAATCCGCATACCTCCGGAACTACCCGACCTTATTGAGCGGCTTCCTGGGGTAGAGAGAACCATGCGGATTTCCAAACCATATAAGCTTGCCAGCAGGGAATTCAAGGCAGAAAACACCGTAATAACAATAGGTGATGTCCGTATTGGCGGTGGAGACGTGGTAATCATGGCCGGCCCATGTTCTATTGAAAGCCGGGACCAGCTCCTCAAGACCGCAAAAGCGGTGAAAAAGGCGGGCGCCCACGTCCTGAGGGGCGGAGCCTTCAAGCCCCGCACTTCGCCGTACAGCTTCCGCGGCATGGGAGAGGATGGGCTCAGGATACTGAAGGACGTCGGCGCGGAAGCCGGTCTGAAGGTAGTAACTGAGGTGATGACGCTTGGGCACGTAGAACTTGTAGCCCGATATGCAGACATTTTGCAGATCGGCACCAGAAATATGCAGAACTACCAACTGCTCGAGGAGGTAGGCCGGATAGACAAGCCCTGCGTGCTGAAGCGCGGCATGTCAGCCACCATTGAAGAATGGCTCCTCTCTGCCGAATATATTATGGGAAAAGGAAACAAACAGGTAATCTTGTGTGAGCGAGGCATCCGTACCTTTGAAACGGCTACTCGTAACACGCTGGATTTGAGTTCCATACCCGTAGTCAAAAAGATTAGCCACTTGCCCATAATCTGTGACCCAAGCCATGCAACAGGCAAGTGGTATCTTGTGCCTCCCATGACCTTTGCCGCCCTGGGGGCGGGAGCAGACGGCCTATTAATTGAGGTACATCCAGACCCCGACCATGCGTTGTCTGATGGCGCCCAGTCCCTCACCCTGGAGAATTTTTCCGCCCTTATGAAGAAGATTACGCCTCTTGTGAACCTCTTAAAGCAGAACATGAACTTCTAGAACAAAGTTGACTATAAATCGTCAGCACGTTCATGTCCTGAGGGCCCCATAACCCTTCTGTTACTATTACCCTTGCTTCTACACGACTATTTGTTAGAATCTTTCTGGCATAACCGATGCTTGAAAACCTCTGGAAACCCCACACGTAATTATGATTCTGAGGGAATGAAACTGTAGACAGCGAAGAATGCGGCGTTGGAGCTTTGCTCCAACGCCGAACGTGGCGGCAAGCCTTCGGCCCGAGCCCTTCGATAGACTCAGGGGCTGAGCTTGCCGAAGCCTCAGGCCGAGGGCTGCCACGCTACATGACCAGATTCTCCGCTTCGCTCGAAATGACGCTTGTTTTTGAGGCGACTTTTGCAGAGGTTCCGTCTAATAAGGATTTAAGACATGAAACAAGAGAAAAAGCCCTGGGCAGGCAGGTTCGAGAAAGAAACGCAGCCGCTGGTAGAGGCCTTTACGGAATCGGTCTCATTCGACTGGAGGCTGTATAAACAGGACATTCAGGGTTCAATAGCCCACTCCACCATGCTGGCTGCCTGCGGACTGTTATCTAGTGAGGAAAGGGACGATATCATAAGGGCGTTAAAAGAGATCCAAAAAGAGATAGAATCCAACCACTTTAAATTCAGCAAGAAACTGGAAGACGTGCACATGAACATTGAGGCAGCCCTTATAGAAAGGATTGGTGAGACCGGGGAAAAGCTCCATACGGCCAGGAGCCGGAACGACCAGGTGGCGCTTGACATGAGGCTGTGGTGCAGGGAGGAAATACATTCTATCATCGGCTTAACAGAAGGGTTACAACGCGAGTTGGTGTCGAAGGCGGGGCAATACATTGAGACAATCATCCCCGGCTTCACCCACCTCCAACATGCGCAGCCTGTGCTGCTGTCACATTATCTTCTTGCCTACGTAGAGATGTTTGAGAGGGACAAGGAAAGACTTGCTGACTGTCTCAGCCGGGTTAACAAATCGCCTCTCGGCGCCTGCGCACTGGCCGGTACAACACTTCCGATAGACCCGGCCATGACGGCAAAGATCCTCGGATTCCAGTCCATCTGCACCAACAGCGTGGACGCCACCGGTGACAGGGACTTTTGTATTGAATTCGCCTCGTGTCTGTCCATACTGGCCATGCACGTATCAAGGCTCGCTGAGGAGTGGATTTTATGGTGCACCGAGGAGTTTGGTTTCTTAGACATAGACGAGTCCCTCTGCACAGGTTCAAGCATAATGCCGCAAAAGAAAAATCCGGATGCCCTCGAACTCCTGCGGGCAAAGTGCGCACGGGTGTATGGCGGTCTGGTATCACTCTTTACGCTCATGAAGGCACTGCCGCTGTCTTACAATCGTGATATGCAGGAGGACAAAGTCGCCGTCTTTGACATGACCTCCACGGTAAGTGCCTCTCTCAAACTCCTCTGTGTTATTGTAAGGGGTGTCAGCTTCAAGGTTGACAATATTAAAATGGCCTGTGAGAAAGGGTTTCTTGACGCCACTGCATTGGCGGAATATCTGGTACAAAAAGGTCTGCCATTCCGTCAGGCCCACGAGGTGGTCGGCAAGATAGTAAAAAAGGCGCTCAAAGACAAAAAAAAGCTGGCAGGACTGTCCGTTGACGAATTCAAGAAATTCTCAAGTCTCATAGACAGCGACGTATATGACCTGTTGGGAGTCGAGAACTGCATAAAACACTACAAGGGACCAAGTTCCACAGCCCCGCGTGCAGTCAGGAAAAGGCTGACCTTCTGGGACAATAAGCTAAAGACCTAGATTGAGATACCGTGAGAAATCCCCATGGAAGAACATTTTATTTACCGTGATGGTGCACTTTACTGTGAGGACGTAAAGGTAGAAGACATAGTGCGAGGCGTAGGAAGTCCCGCATATATATACAGCGAGAAGTCCGTCCTCGACCATTACCACGAGTTGGAGAATGCATTCAAGGAGGCAGGACCTCTAATCTGCTTCTCCGTTAAATCCAATTCTAATATCTCCATATTAAAACTCCTCGCAGACGCCGGTTCAGGATTCGATGTGGTTTCCGGCGGAGAGCTTTACAGGGTACTCAAGGCCGGCGGCAGGCCTTCAAAGATAGTCTTTGCCGGCATCGGTAAAAACACAAGAGAGATACAATATGCACTGGACCTGGACATATTCGTATTCAACGTGGAATCGCGGGAAGAACTTGATAATATCAACCGGGTGGCCATCGGCGTCAGTAAAACCGCCCGTGTGGCCCTGAGGTTGAACCCTGATATAGACCCGGGGACCCACGCAAAGACCACCACCGGCAAAAAGGAAAACAAATTCGGTATAGACATTAAGATGGCCAGGGAACTGTTCGATGACGACTACCTTCCGAGTCTAAAGGGTGTGCGCCTTGTTGGACTTCACGTACATCTCGGCTCTCCCATCTGGACGCCGGAACCGTACGTGCGGGCACTAAAGAAGATTAAAGACTACCAGTCCTTTTGCCGTAAACAAGGAGCGAAAATTGAGTATATAAACATCGGCGGCGGTTACTGTATTTCATATACCGGCGAGGCGGTCGCCAGACCAGCCGATTATGCAAAAAAGATACTGCCGGTGCTTAAAACCATGGGTTGTAAATTAATTATGGAGCCTGGGCGGTTCATCGTAGGCAACGCAGGGATACTGGTTACCAGGGTAACGTACAATAAGGAATCCAGCTTCGGCAAAAGATTTATAATCTGCGATGCGGCGATGAATGACCTCATCAGGCCGACCCTTTACGACGCCTTTCACAGGATATGGCCGGTAAGGCCCAGCATACCAATTCCCAAGGTGTTGCGTCCGAAAGGTCTCAGGAAAACCAAAAAGATGGTGAAGGCAGATATTGTAGGTCCGGTATGTGAATCGAGCGACTACTTTGCCAAGGACAGGATTCTTCCTGATGTAAAGGACGGCGAGTATCTGGCCATCTTCAGCGCGGGTGCATATGGCTTTACCATGAGCTCCAATTACAATTCCAGGCCCAGGCCGTGTGAGGTATTGGTCAGCGGCAGTAAATTCAGGGTCATAAGACGCCGTGAGACCAACGAAGACCTGGTTGCATGCGAAGTGTAGACTAAAATCCATGGTATCATTTCCATATTGAGTGTTAAGTAAGGCCCGCCATAGGTTATAAATGCCACAGGCAGGTGTGTACCTTTGGTATAGGATTCGCACAGCGGTCCTTAATTTAAGGCTATAATCACACGCGGCAGCGGCCTAGTATTGTCAATACGTCTATATTAGGAATAGAAATGCCTAGATATTATCCCATATACCTGGACATAAGAGACAAGAAGTGCGTGGTGGTAGGAGGCGGCGATGTGGCCTACAGGAAGGCCGTCAGCCTTAAGGAAGCGGGGGCACAGGTGGTAGTAATAAGTCCGGATTTCTCCAAAGATTTTCTAAAAGAAGAAGGTATAACCATGCTCCGGCAAAAATACGAAGAAAGATGCCTGGAGGGCGCAACGTTAATAATTGCCGCCACCAACGACAAGGAGATCAACCAAAGGGTCTGGGAAGAGGCCCGGCGTCACGGGCTGTTGGTCAACGTGGTTGACCAGCCGGAACTCTGCAATTTTATAGTCCCTTCCGTCGTAAACCGGGGTGAACTCCAGATAAGCATCTCAACCGGAGGTGCAAGTCCTGCATTTGCCCGCAGGTTACGTCAGGAGCTGGAAAACCATTTCGGCCCCGAATACGGCGAGTTTGTAGAACTGCTCTCCAAGATGCGCTCCGAGGCACGTTCTCAAATCAGCGACGGCACCAAAAGACAGAAGTTAATGGAACGCCTGGCGTCTCCGGACATGCTCGACATGATAAGAACCAAGGGAACAAGAGAGACTGAGAAGGAAATGAGGAAAATTATCGGTGAAGAAACGGAAAGGAACGGATATTAAGTCATGAAGGGGCTCTGCATTTTTGAAGATGGCGGTTACGCCGGTCTATTGCCGCTTGTCTACGGCCGCGCCGCGTATGAGCTGCGGCTGGGCATGTACACACTCCTGGAAAGAATCCTGCAACAATATCCGGGGAAGACTGCAATCAGTTTATTCGTAAGGGAGTATCTTGCAGGCGTCCTAAAGGAGAGATACCCATCCTACCATATAAACACCCTTGACCCGGACGCAGACGGATACCTGTTTATAAACGGTCGAAGCCTCGACCTTGGCCACATACCCCTGGACGGGAAAAATGAAATCGGACTATGTAAAGGCGCACTGGTTTATGCGAGGCTGAGCAAGAATAACTGTCAAGGTTTGTCTTCAGATTTCTTCGTCAATAACAAGCCTCTGAAGTTAGAGGAAAATCCGCCGGTTACCCATGAAGTCGAAGTCAGGTTAGCCGACTATCTGTGGGACATCGTAAAAAACAATCGGGCAGAGGTGGAGAAAGACTGTAGCGCCTTCAAAAAGAACAGGATACATGGCAAGGTATGCGAGGGAGTTCACATACTCAACCCGCAAGGCGTCTTTTTGGGCGATGGCTCCAAGGTTAAGCCGGGGTGCGTGCTCGATGCAGAGAAAGGTTCTATCTACATAGGACAAGGCGTCGAGATAATGCCGAACGCAGTCATCATCGGGCCGGCCTACATAGGCAAAGGTTCGACCATACTGCTGGGCGCAAGGCTGAGAGAGGGCGCGAATGTCGGAGAAGGCTGCAAGGTCGGCGGAGAGGTGTCCAACTCCATACTTCATAGCTACTCCAACAAACAGCACGACGGCTTCCTGGGCGACTCTTATATAGGCTCCTGGGTAAACATCGGTGCCGGGACCGTCACCAGCAACCTGAAGAACACTTACGGAAACGTCCAGGCACAACTGGATAGAGGCGACAAAACCGTAGATACCAAGCAGATGTTCTTCGGGGCGGCCATAGGAGACCACACCAAGATTGGCATTAACTCCAGTCTCGATGCAGGGAGTCACATAGGTTGTCACTGCAGTATTACAGGCAGAGAACCCATCCCGAAATACCTCCCTCCATTCAGTTTTGTCACGGACGGCGGGCAGCGGGTGTATAACATGAGAAAGGCCTTCATAGTCGCCTCGACGGCCATGGCGCGCCGGGAGCAGATTATGTCTGCGGCCGAGGAGGAGATGTTCAGAAACCTCTTCGCCCTCACTGCACCAAAGCGCAAGGGGATGAAGAAGTGATGTTGCACCAATAAGTGCGTCTGGACTCTGGCATTAAGAGCGGGTGGATATTGATATAACGTCTTCCCAATTCTTCGGCCTATACTTCTCCCAATCTTCCTGCTTCACATAGAGCATTTTGTAAGCAATCTTTTTCTGCCGGGCATTTGCGTCATCACACCACTGAGCAAGCCTTTTAATCTTCAAAGGATCGTCTAAATCCTCACGCCCCTTAGTCTCAACGATATACACCATCTTTTCATCCGTTTTGACAAAGAAGTCTGGGTAATAATTCGCTATCGTCCCATCAGCATTTTTATAATCTATCTTAAAATGCACTTCATAATAATTCTTCGCAAACGAAACAACTTCGTCGTCACCCAATCGTTCAAGGAAATCCGCAAACTCAAGTTCAAACTGGCTATCCCCCACAATTCTATTAAACACACTTTTTTTCGGCACCAAATACGCTCTGTCATTGACAACAAAAGGACGGCTGTTGCTGACCTTAACGTAATTCTTGATTTCCGTATCGCCGACATCTTTCACAGTCAACGCATTGATCTCTTTCTTGAACGTTTGAATGATAGTCTTTGTAACTTCGATCTCTGAAAGATTCCTTAAAATGTTCTTATCTTCAAGATTAACCTCGGCTTCAAATAAATACGAATGAATAAATTCTTTAACCTTGCCAAATAATATGCCATAACATCCGAAAAGCCGAAGTTCCCGCATAATGCTTTGAGCAAAGAACCCCACAACACTTTGATAATTCGGCTCAATATTGCTTTCTAAAATGGTGATGTGGTGAACCTTTTCTTCAACTACATGCTTAAACACAATCTCTCTTTGTTCCTGCTCGGTAAACGTCTTGACCTTCAACTTGTTATGCTGAAAACCTGCCACATTCAAACTCGCCAAGTCTTTATATTTCCGCTGAATCCTCGGTGTTAAAATTGGAAGCTCAATGTCGAGTTTTTTAATATCTTTCTTTGGATTATTATGATCAATCTCGATGACGGTCGGTGTCACCGCCTTTGTCGTGCCGTCCATTTTTCGCTTTTCAAGCTCCACACCTTCCGCCTTGATAGATTCCACAAAATCCATAAATGCGGGCGTTCCAATAACACTCACATATTCTTCAACATCTTCCCGTCCAAAAAACATCCGTCTCAAACCACGTCCGAGAGTCTGTTCCGGCAAAATATTTGAAGCCGCCGCATACGCCCGTAAGCCGACAATCGTTGTCACATTCTTGACATCCCATCCTTCTTTCAACATCAAAACAGAAACGATCACTTTATATGGGCTCTCGTTGCTATCAATAGTGTTTGCCTGCTCGCGCAATCTGTCCAGCTCTTCTTTAGCCCTGCCAGTTACTTTTTCTGAAATATCTCCGCTTTTATTAGTATGAATTGTTAAAACCTTTCCGTTCAAATCAGGATAATTCCGCTCCAAATACGCCTGCACCTCATCGCAGTTCTTTGTGTCATCCGTCATAATAAACAAAATCGCTTTTTTGCCGGTAGGCTCAAGCTCTTTATACGTCTTTCGCCACTCTTCAATACCAAGATTGATATAATCCTCATACTTTTCCGTAAAAAGAGCGCTCTGCTTTTCCTGTAACTTTGCCCGGCTTGCCTGATCCGGGAGCACGGGAGTCTTAACAACACCTTGATGAATAGCCTCTACAAGCGGATAATCGGAAACTGTCTGCACAAACATCCCGCCGTTATTGTGTTTCGGTGTCGCCGTGCAGTCTATCTGTAAAGAAATGTGTCTGCCTTTTTGGAGTAACTTGTTATGGATGTCTTGAATAGACTTAAACCACGCCATTTTAGGATCATGGATATGATGAGCTTCGTCGTTAAAAACAACTATCTCGTCAATATCTCTTACCACATTACTCAGCTCAACCAATGACTCGTTTGTTTTTGAGACCGGCTTTTGCCCTAAGAAATAATCCGTCAAGTCCTCATCGCTGAAAGACGCTTCTTTAACATCGCCCTCATAAACCCGGTGAATATTGGTAAGGAAAATATTCCCGGTAGGGGAAATCGCCGTCAAATCATCCTGCAAATGTAATGTTATCTGAAAATCATCCTGCCAGTTTCTGCCCTCATAGCCGTTATCCGGTAAAATGGGGTCTTGATAAAATATTTTCAACCCATCAAAATCTGTCTTAATCCGCTCAAGTACAATAATATTCGGCGTGATTAAAAGAAAATTGCGGGAAAGCTCTGAATCCGGCTCATAGAGTTTATGAAAATATGACCACGCAAGGAGCAGGCTCATTACCTTTGTCTTACCGCTTCCGGTCGCCATCTTAATAACCAGCCGGAGCCAGTCCTCATCAAACATATTAGGGCTTACACGTCCCAGAGAATCAAACGGCAAAAGGTCATATTTGTTTCTTACACCCGCAACATCATAAAGCCAGATAATCGTTTCAACAGCTTCCCGCTGGGCAAAATAATAGCGAAATGAAAATGCATTGCCATCCGTACCATAAACAAGATGTTCTTCTTTAAACCACCAGTTTAAAAGAGCCTTTGAGGTAGCACTCACTCCCTCATAGCCCTTATCCCGCCACTCCTTAACACGTTTCCTTAACTCCGGCACAAACGGCGGAAGCAGTTTTTCATAACCCTGTTCACGCAATGCCTCATCAGCCGGAAACCAGCGGATGTCCGGGTCTAAAATCGCAAATTTATCTTTGGGAAAACCCTTGTGCAGTGCCATTATGGAATATTGACCTCAATTACTCTTGTCGTGTCATTGCCGAAAATATCAACCACCTTAACGGCAATCTTGCGCCGTCCTTTAAAAACTTCCTTTTCGGCTGAAACAAGCTCAAGTTTTCTATCTTTTTTTGTCCTAAACGATTGCCATTCATTCTCAAAAATATACCCACCAGTCCATTCTTCTTTTTCTTCTCCGGTCTTAGAATCAACCGAGCGGACAATCTCTTTTTTACTCTCCATATTAAAATCAACCGACCAGTAATCCACCCAATCCGTCCATTTCTTCGTCAAAACTTCTTTAGTTACAACTGCTGTCTTTTTTTCTTTGGATACCTTGATGGCCTGTCCATTTTCAATAACAATCTTGCTCGAACCCTCTTTAAGCGAACCCTCTGTTTCTTCAACACTATCCTGATTATAAAAAACACTAAAGTCGTACAATTCAACCGCTATCGTTTTATTATTTCCACGCCCCTTGATGATCGGCTTTACTTCAATATAAGCAACGTCATAAAATTTAACATACCCCTTTTCAACCGCACGACGGTCAAAAACTTCCCGGGGAATAACCTTAAATTGTACATCAACACCCTGACGGCTAAGCTCCGCAAAGTCAATCCCCATCTCATAATCAAAGCCTAAAACATCGAATTTCGTAATTCCTTTCTCCTGAGCTTCCTTTATTGCTTCATCAACAAAAGTGGATGATACTGGCGTATTGACAGGGCCGACTGCAACAAGCCGGTCACGTTTCTTACCGATAAATGAATTATAAGAATCAACGGCTTGAGCGTTATAGGCGGAAAGAATCAGTTCAATAAACTGCCTTTCTTTGTTTTCTAAAATCTGCTGTTTTCCCTGTTCCCGAAAATCAACATCCACGTTGATATACTGCTCTCGCTCATACTTGCCGAGGTTAAGGATTTCAAACGCCCTGAAACTTTTACCCTCTTTTTTCATCTCCCGCTGAACCCGAATCAACCGCTTGCGGGATGTGTGAATCGCAAACCGCCCAAGGTCTGATCCTATCCATTTACGACCCAGCTTTTCGGCAACGGCTAATGTTGTTCCCGAACCGCAGAAGAAATCGGCGACAAGGTCGCCTTCATTAGTCGAAGTTAAAATTATTCTCTCAATAAGCTTTTCAGGCTTTTGGGTAGGATAATCAACTCTCTCAACGGCCATAGAGTTTAATTCATTTATATCTGCCCAAATATCAGAAATAACCTCACCCTTTTGTTCGTCTAAATATCGAATTAAACCAAGTTTGCCAGAAGGATAATCATAAATCTTGCCCTCTTTTCTAAATTCTTTTATCGATTTCTCAGAATACATGCCGATATTATCAATCCTATATCTCCTTCCATTTTTGTCTACTTGGTTAAATTTGGAATCAACATAGTCCTGATCATATTCTTTATAAAGTTTGTTGAAAATATATGTATCTCCCTTGGAATAAAAAATAATAGAATCACACACTTTTGCTAATTGATTAGATATAGCCCTTGCTCCTCTTGGCGTTGACCTTTTCCATGAAATTTCATTTCGATAACATGATGTCCCAAAAATTTCATCCAACACAATGCGCACATGACTATTCAACCGCCAATCGCAATGGACATAAATACTACCGTCATCTGCTAACAATCCATGCATTAGCTTGAGGCGTTCATATATCATAGCAACAAAGCTATCCGCACCCTTGCCCCACGTGTCTCGGTAAGCGACTTCTTCAATAACCGACGGCTTTTTGGTAAAAGACTCATCTCCAATCTCGACATTCATGGAGAAATCAGCCCCGACATCAAACGGCGGGTCAATGTAGATGAGCTTTAAACTACCCTGTTTTTCAATTTCTCGTCTCATGGGTCCATTCTTTAAAGACGATAGAATCAGCTTGTTATCGCCCCAAATGAGCTTGTTTGTCCATCCTTTAATCTGCCTGCCGGAGGGGTCATAAAAATCAAAGGTTCCTTGATCCTTACCTTGTTTTATTCGTTCCGTACGAGGCTCATCAATATGTTCAATCGTCTGAAAAGGCAGGACAAGATTGCAGACTTCCTGTGTCTTGCCGTTCCACATAAGCTCAACTTCACGATCATCATCAAACAAAAGAAAGCGGTATTTATCAGGCAGGGGTTTGCCTTCCTGAATATATTTTATTGCGTCTCGTCTTTCGTTATCAGACAATCTCATGGGCGTTGTCCTAAAATTCCTGTAAAAACTTGAATTGATAAGGGTATGGCGTAAGATACCTCAAATGTTTAGTTTGGTTAAAGTTAACTTTAAGAAAAGATACCACCAAGTACAGCCATTACGCAAGAGACTTCTGGGCTTCTTAATGGGGGACGGGAAGCTAGGGGACATCCTCTGGATGAACTGGTTCGTCACCGATGAGGCTATCTTATGCGATGAACTTTTACAGGAAAGATGGGGCTTGACCGCGAATATAAGCCCTTGCTACTCCACCGTCACGCTCTTGGCGAGGTTGCGGGGCTTGTCCACGTCGCAGCCGCGCATGACGGCCATGTGATAGGCAAGTAACTGCAGGGGTATTACTGAGAGGATAGGCGTCAGAGGTTCTATGGCCTCGGGGATGTAGAACACGTGGTCAACCTTTTTCCGAATCTCCCTGTCCCCGTGAGTGGCAATCGCAATCACCTTGCCGCCCCTTGCCTTTACCTCCTCGATGTTGCCGAGTATCTTGCCGTAGGTGCTGTCTCTCGTGGCAATAAACACAACCGGCATGTCTTTCGTGATTAGGGCTATTGGGCCGTGCTTCATTTCGGCCGCCGGATAGCCCTCGGCGTGGATATAGGATATCTCCTTCAGCTTCAGCGCACCCTCCAGGGCAACCGGGAAATTATAGCCCCTGCCAAGATACAGGACGTTCTCGCTGTCCTTGTATAATTCGGCAAGGTCTTCCAACTGTTTCTCCCTATGGAGGATGTTGTCCACCTGTTCCGGTATCTCCCTGAGTGCCTTTATCATGTCGGAGGCATCCCCTTCTCCCAGGCCGTTCCTCCTGCCCAGGAAGACGGTCAACAGGTACAGTGCGGCTATTTGTGAGGTAAATGCCTTTGTGGAAGCAACCCCAATCTCAGGTCCGGCATGGAGATAGATGCCGCCTTCAGACTCTCTGGCGATTGTGCTGCCCACCACGTTGCATACTGAAAGGGTGGTCGCGCCCCTCTTCTTCGCCTCCTTGAGGGCCGCCAACGTATCGGCAGTTTCGCCGGACTGGCTTATGGCCAGGACAACGGTGCCTTCTTCAATAATCGGCTTCCTGTAGCGGAACTCCGAGGCATATTCCACCTCCACCGGTATGCGGGCAAACTCCTCAAGCATGTATTCTCCCACCAACCCGGCATGCCAGGAAGTGCCGCAGGCCACAATTAATATTCGCTTGAGACTCTTGAGCGCCTCCTCTTTTTCAAAAAACACGCCAAGCCGCACGTTGCCATCGCGGTCCATCCTGCCCCTCATGGTGTTCAAGAGAGACTCGGGCTGTTCATGAATCTCTTTATGCATGAAATGTCTGTAGCCCTTTTTCTCAATCTGCTCCACGTTCCACTGGATCTCTTCCGCACGGCTGTACATGTCGCAGTGAAGATGTTCCGTATACATTGAGACACTGGTAGTGGCGTTTTCCACCTTCTTCTTGGTCAGGACGGCCAGCTCGTGATCCTCCAGGTATATTACCTTCCTTGTATGGTTAAGTATGGCCGCCACGTCAGACGTGACAAAATGTTCACCCTCGCCTAAACCCACGGCCAGGGGACTGCCGCATCTTGCCACCACAACCTTTTCCGGGTCATCCTGGCTTATGACCGCCAGCCCGTACGTCCCTTCCACCTCGCAAAGGGCCTTGCCGAGGGCATGTGACAGGTCTCCACGGAAGTATTTTTCCACCAGATGCACCAATACCTCAGTATCTGTATCGCTTACAAAACGATATCCATCCCTTTCAAGCATAGACCTCAGATAACCATGATTCTCTATTATACCGTTATGAACCAGGGCAATCTTCTGATGGCGGTCTATGTGGGGGTGGGCGTTATTTATCGAAGGAAGGCCGTGTGTGGCCCAGCGGGTGTGAGCAATACCAACTGTACTTTGACACTTATAACCTTCCAGCCTACGGCTTAATGCCTCAACCTTGCCGACCGACTTAACGCAGGTTATTCCCTCTGGGTTGATGTAGGCCACCCCTGCGGAGTCGTACCCCCTGTACTCAAGCCTCTTGAGTCCCTCTATGAGGATAGGCAACACTTCCTTATCACCAACATAGCCAATTATGCCGCACATTCACACTACCTCACTATATCTCAGATAACATTAGTAACATGCAAGCACCCCTCATTGGAAGACTCGCCTTTCATATCCGAGAGCTCTGGAAAAGTAGTTTAATCATCAATTCAATGGGTAGCCGCAGGCTTTAGCCTGCGTTATGCGCACCCATAAAGGGTGCGGCTACATTTACACCTTCAATTTTGCTACTTTTTCAGAGGTCTCATCCATGTGAAAAACAACGGTTGTCGCATCTTAGCAAAACCCCTTGGAAAAGGCAAGCTTTATTGACGTTAGGCACACAGTTTACCAAGTAGTGCCATGCAATTTCCGCAAAAGAGACGGCAGACCAGTTCTCCGGCCCTAATCTCTAGGGCCGAAAGAACCTCCTCCTTGTCCCTCTAATCGACAGGAACCATGCAACCGAACATATCATAGTCATTCCTATAAGTCCAAATATCTTCCTCAAGATACACTCCTTCTGTTAAAGGTCTTCAAATTATTCAACAAGTCTTTTCTTACCGTCTGTAATGCGAAAACAACTGAGCTTCTCGTGGATAGACGACCAAGAGCGCCTGGCAAAAATAATGGGGACGTTTCGCGCCTGTGCCTCCTTCTTCACCTTGTGAGTAATATTATGATTCACGTAGTCGTGGAGAAGTATAACCAGATCCATCCCCTCTGGAATCCCATTCCTGATACCCCTGTTATCCCTGCCGGTCACATGGTCTATCCTGGTAGCGCCTAACTTACTAAGCTCCTTGGGGATAGAACCCAGGTGGTCACCGCCTACGATTAGAACAGACATTTACCTTCCTCCTTTCATGCACAATTCCTCAGAACAAAGTTACTGCAACATGTTGGCAAACTGGGGTCTCTCTGACCGTGCAAGAAGCCTCCTGACTGAAGATACCAACTGACTTCTATCGTCAGACTTGACAAGACACCGGTCTGCACTCCAGGCCATGTAGCTGTCCTTGTACGACTGGCAGTCTGTGTACATTATCACGGGAAGCCCCGGATGCGATGATTTGATCATCATAACCAGGTCCGTACCGCTTACGCCGGGTAGAATGCCGTCTACTATTACAAGGTCGGGAGGATTTGTTACTATCTCCCTGACCGCTACGAACCCATCGGAAAGGCACCTTACGTGATAGCCTTCCTTCACTAATTCATCGGCATATAACCTGCCGGATTCTTCTCTATCCGCTATTAGAATTCGTTTCATCAAGGTTTCCCATTTCTTTTTCATACATTAATTGAGACTGAGACTCTATCACACATATATGCCAAAAAATTTTAGTCTTCAAAAGACCTGCCTCTCTCATCTTCCACTCTGCCCCACATCTCATACATGGGACACGCTATGTATACGATAATCACCGAACCAAGCAATACATAAGAGGCAATAAGCCACACTGAGAAACCGGGGGAAACAAACCTGACAAGCCAGGGGCCTGTGAGATTCAATATTATGCCCACAAAGGCCGTAATATGTGTCGCCGCCCTCGCTCTATCCGGCACAGTAGTCATATTCAGTATACGAGACAGCACAAAGAATATCAGCGGTATCGTAAATGCGTGCACATGCAGCACCTCTGCCAGTTCCCTGGAACTCTTCGGAAACATCAATCCCTCCTCCGGCAGCGGTGCATCCTCCGGCTCATCTTCCCTTACATTACCAAGATAGTGCAAGACCACCTTGTCCGGCGAAAAACTCGTCCTCTGGTAAAACATCCAGAACGCAATACCCATACTCAGACCCATAAGTATGAGGAAGAAGCTTATCGCCAGCTTGTTACTTAAGGAAGCTGAGTTCAGGCGTTTCGGCATTGTCTTCGACTACTGCCAATTCTTTCTTGAATAATTTATTCATAGACTTGGTGAGCGTAAAACCTATCTCACCTCCATCACCTTCGCAGGCAAATATCCCACCCACCCCCTCGCGACCGTCCAGAAGCTCTGCGCCGCGCTTAGGACCCAAGATAAAGGCCCCCGTGGATAATGCGTCAGCTTCCATAGCGCTGTCCGCCGTCACCGTCACGCTGATCAGCCCCTGGGCAGGCATACCGGTTCTTGGGTCAATTATATGTGAATATCTCTTACCGTCTATCATGAAAAACCTCTCGTAATCCCCGGAAGTTGCGACACCCTTATTTTCAAGCTCCAGGTATCCAAGGAGAAAATCCCTTTGTCTGGGATGCTGCACGCCTATCTTCCAGGCGCTGGCCCCGGGAGGACGTCCAAGGGCATATATATTACCCCCGAGGTTTACCAGGGCCGACGTTATCCCACGCCTTTTCAGCACCTCAACCGCTTTATCGGCGGCGTATCCCTTCCCGATACCACCCAGGTCTATCTTTGTGCCGGGATGCCTAAATGCGATTAATTTAGAGTCACCCTGCCCCTGGATATCTATGTTCTTGTAGGACACGGCGGGCAGTATGGACTTTATCTCATCCATATTCGGCACCCTAACCTTGCCTGTATAAAACCCCCATTTGTCAACCAGGGGTTCGACGGTTATATCAAAGGCCCCCTCCGTAAGAGTGCTGTAGTCCAGGGAATCTTCAATCACACCCAAAAGCTCCGGGGCGCACTTAGTCGGTGCACGTGACGCCTCCCGGTTTATACGGGAGAGTTCGCTTGAAGACTTATAATTGCTCATCAGCCCATCAAGCCTCTCCATCTCTTCAAATGCCTCCTTTATCGCTTGGGCTGCGTTTTCTCTATCGGAACCGTAGACGGAAATGTCCGCATACGTCCCCATAATGAGCCTTGTCTCTTTAAGCAGCGCCGGCGATCCTTGCGACGACGTCTTTGACACCAGTGGGGAGGCGTTCTCCAGACCCCTCTTCCCGCTCAAATAAAACTCGTCCACCACCCCCAACACCTTCTTTACCCCGCTACACATCGTAACCACGGACATGGTGGCACCAGTAATATTTATAATGTCCCTGTTTATCTTTACGGGGCTGCGGACGGATTTACCTATAAACTGGTGCAAGAACCGCCTCCTCGCCACATCCCCGCCCCGGCTCTCCCTATAAATCAGGACTGCCAGGTCCTTTATCTTGCCGTTCGGCTCTACCGCCACGATGAAGGTAAATGGATGAAACTTGCCTACCTCCTCGGTTATGATGGCGTAGCCCTGAACTTCACCCTCTTCTTTGCCGATGAACACCTCAAAGCCCTGCTCGTATATCTTCCTCTTCAGGCGCTCTTCAAGGGCGTTTTTCTCCTCGTCCGTAAGGATAATCACGTCCCTGAGTATCTCATCGCAGTCAGGAAACATCTCTGAAAGGGCCTGCTCCTGGGTAAGAAAGACCTGCGGCTGGAAGTTGTCAGGAGGTTCCAGCTCTTGCGATACCTGCGCCAAGACATCTGCCGCTGACAAGAATGCCATAAAGATAATTAAAGGCACGTGTCTCAAACTCATCTAACTCCTTTTTGAGTCAGCAATTCAACATTCTCCCCGATAGCATTGAGCACCTCCCGTTCCAAATCTCCTGTGGACTCCATCCTTGTCCATCGGTAGGCCTGTGTGCCGCCGGGGCCCTTTTCTTCCACAATTGCGTAGGCGCTCACCTCTGTAACCCGTCCTTTGTCCTTGATGCGCAGCGTGAGCCTATGCCTCTCCTCCCATGGTACTCTTCGCACTCCCATGGATTTCTCACCTTCCCTGTAGAGCCACTGGGTTACTATCTTCCCCTGGCCATTGTCCGTCTTTTCAAGCTCCACCTGCCTTGCCTCAAACATCTTTATGGTTGCATCCCATACCACGTCAAATGGGGCCTGAAAGGTCTCGGAGTACGTATGCGGCTTCCCTCCAAGTCCTCCCAGGCCGGCACAGCCAGCGATAACCAGTGGCAAGACAATCCACAAGAGCCTTAAGAGGCACATAGCACTTTCATAAGCATCGTGTCAAAAAATCCATTTTACTAGAGAAACTCCCTTCCTTACAAAGGATTTTTAGAAATACGACGCCACACCGAATACGAAGGTATTGTCGGCTTCCGTACTTCGCCGATTTTCATGGTCCCATTCATAATCCACCTTGAAGACGGTGTCCTCCGTATAGCGGAAGTTAAATCC
>MHZB01000066.1:42450-42886 GCA_001828605.1 Planctomycetes bacterium RIFCSPLOWO2_12_FULL_50_35
TAAATCCGATAGTACCCTTGCTGTCACGTCTGTCGAAGCCTGTGTCCACCTGATCCCACCTTCCCGCCAGTGTAAATGTCGAATCCTCCTTGAAGAAGTTGGGCGCAAGGTTACGGATGAATTCGGGCATAAAGTGGAACCTGGGCTCGATGTAGTAGCCAAACATGTTGGGTGGCACAGTTGTTTGAGTGGTCTTGATTCTCTTATCCCTCTCAATGTCTATATAAGCACCCTCGCCGACCAGCTCGAAAGGTCCCTTCTGAAACGCAAAATCAAGGGCACCTATGTTGAACCAGTTGTTCTTGTCGTACTTGTTGAGATAAAAAGAAGTGCCGAACTCAAGTCCCAAAAACGGGCTGAAAGCCACCCTGCCTACAATGCCGGGACTTGAGTTGTTATCCCTGTCATACCTGAACAGACGTGCATCCCTGATGCC
>MHZB01000067.1:0-17934 GCA_001828605.1 Planctomycetes bacterium RIFCSPLOWO2_12_FULL_50_35
AATATCTCTGGCCGCATTGTCCATAAGCGACTACCCCTGGCTGGAGAAGCTCCTCTCCGAACTCCAGAGAAAATTTGACTCAAGAAAGGTAAATATATCCCTGCCGTCTCTCAGGGTCTCGGACATGCTCGAACGAATACCCCCGTTCCTAAACTCCGTACGCAAGTCCAGCCTAACCCTTGCCCCCGAGGCCGCTACACCCGAAATGAGAAAGAAGATATGCAAGGACATAAAGGACGAAGACCTCTACAACGGCGTCAGGGGGGCGTTCAAGCTTGGGTGGATGATGGTGAAACTCTATTTTATGGTCGGACTCCCCGGGGAAAAGGATGAAGACATAGACGCTATAGCCAAGTTGGCATATAATGTATCCAATATAAAAAAGGAAGTAGACGGCTCTCCTGCCGGCGTCAACCTGACCGTGGCACACTTTGTGCCAAAGGCCCATACGCCGTTTCAGTGGGAACCTATGGTGTCGCTTGAAAGGATGCGAGATATAAGGGAGAGGCTTAGGACCCAAATAAGGCATCGCCGCATAAGGTTAAAATTCAGTAAGCCGGAGCGCAGCATGCTGGAGGGGGTGCTCTCCAGGGGTGACAGAAGATTGGGCAAGGTCATTCTCAGGGCCTGGGAACTGGGCTGCAAGTTCGATTCTTGGGAAGACCATTTTGACTTTAATAGGTGGCAAACCGCATTCAAAGACACAGGGCTGGATATGGGGTTCTACCTCTACCGTAAGAGGGACATGGGTGAGCTCCCTCCATGGGGACACATCGGCGTTGGCGTTGCGAAAGAATACCTAAGCCTGGAGAAGTCAAAATCCACACAAGGTGTAACCACGGAAAACTGCTTTACTGGTGATTGTTCCGATTGTGGGGCCTGTCCGCGTTCGCGCAGCTTTCAGGAGGTGGCATAAAGCTATGGCCCTAGTTTATTTGGGACTGGGAGCGAACCTGGGGAAGAGAATAAAGACACTGGAGGAGGCTGTCAAAAGGCTGGGAAGTCATCCTGGTATGTCTGTCCTGGGAAAATCTCCATACTATGAGACAGAGCCACAGGGGGGGCCGCCTCAACCACGGTTTATTAATGCCGTCTTGTGTGTAGAGACGAGCCTTTCACCCCGAGAACTCTTAGGAGTGGTTCAAGGGGTCGAGAAGACCCTGGGCCGCCACCGCAATGCCGGTAACGAAGAGAGGTGGGGGCCTCGCACAATTGACATAGACATTCTCCTTTACGATAACCGCATAGTTGAGGATGAAGACCTGAAGATACCACACCCAATGATGCACGAGAGACGTTTCGTCCTTGAACCCCTGTCGGATATATCGCCGGAGTTTGTGCACCCGGTGCTGAAGAAGGCCGTCTCTCGGCTCCTGGAGGATGTAAAGGGCATTCTTGTGGAGAGTCATGCACAAAAACGAGAGCCCGATGACTAAACTTGATAAATACATAATACTTACATTTATCCCCGCACTGCTCATTACGGCGTTTATCCTGCTGGGCATATATTTGATTGTTGACATCTTTCAGAAACTGGACGACCTCTTGGCACTGGAAAGTCAGGCTGTGACCCTGGCGTTGAATTACTACGGCCTGTTATTGCCGGTAATGATTGTGAGGCTCTTTCCTGCGATAGTGCTGATAGCAGTGGGTTTTGTCCTGGTAAAGTTGAATAAGGCAAATGAGTTGATGGCGATGCAGGTCTCCGGTGTGAGTATGTATAGGATTCTACTCCCCCTCTTTGCGGCTGTTGGCGTCCTGTCTTTGATGTGCATGGGGAATCAGGAGCTTTTTATACCCGCATTTGCAGACCGACTGGAACGTTTCCGGACCATAACCTTTGACGAGAGCGAGATAAAAGACCTCTTGGTTGAGGATGAATCCAACAGCATCCTTCTGCGAGCAGGAAAATACGACATTGTAGAGGAGACCATGCATTCCATCTTCATACTGAAAGGGCAGGGTGAGAATAGGCTCACAACGACTAGCGCTAAAGAGGGTAAGTGGATTGGAGATAAAACATGGTACCTTACGGGTCTTATAATTAACAACTATGAAGGCGGCAAGTGGATACCCCCAACAGAGACGGAGGAAACGTATTTCTTGGAAACGGAGATCGGCCCTGAAGACATGAGAGAGGGTGAAAGAGACCCAAATCTTACAAGTCTCTTTCAGCTGTGGAAGCTCGCCAAGAAAAATCCGGATAATCCACGTTACCCAGTTTTTTTCCAAACCAGGCTTTCTTATCCATTTATTGCCCCTGTACTGGTTTTGCTCGGTGTCCCGTTTATAGTGGGTTTCGAAAGGTTAAGGAAGAACCTCTTCCTCAGTATAAGCGTTCTACTTGCCGTGGTCTGCGGCTTTTTTGTGTTCAACATATTTTGCACCAACCTGGGTACTACGGGAAACCTCCACCCTGTACTGGCCGGCTGGTTACCAGTAATGATTTTTGCAATTATAGGATTCATTGTCTTGGATTGGACGAAGATTTAAGTATGCAGAGGAAACACATCCTACGTGTGGCCGCTATACAGCTTTCGTCTCTAGGTGACAAGGGGCAAAATACGGCAAAAGCGGTAGAACTTATCGACACGGCAAGTGAATATGGAGCCAGATTGGTGATACTGCCGGAGATGTTCAACTGCTACAGTACCTTAAGTGAAATGGTGGAAAAGGCGGAACCTGTGCCGGGACCCACTATAAATACACTTGCCCAAAAGGCTCGTAGCAACAACATCTACATCCTGTGCGGCAGTATCATTGAAACGGCAATCAAAGGTAAGGGTTTCAATACCTCCGTAATGATTGGGCCAAGAGGAGACATTTTGGGAATTTACAGGAAGATACATCTCTTTGATGTGGATATACCCGAGAGGGTACACTATAAGGAGTCAGAGAGGATATTGCCGGGCAATGAGATAGTAGTAGTAAATGTGGACGGGTGGGTTGTTGGCCTGGCTATCTGCTACGACCTGCGTTTTCCGGAGCTGTTCTGTGCCCTCACCAGTAAGGGAGCAGAGCTTGTACTTATACCCTCCGCCTTTGCCGCCCATACCGGTAAGGACCATTGGGAGATTCTTCTTAGGGCCAGGGCTATAGAAAATCAGGTATTCATAGTAGCGCCGAATCGGTTTGGGGCATGTCCAAACAACATGGCCACTTACGGGCGCAGTATGGTGGTTGATCCTTGGGGCACCATACTGTCACAGGCATCCGATAAAGTGTGCGTTATCTTGTCTGAACTGGACATAAGTATTCTGGAAGAGGTAAGAGAAAACATACCCATGAAGAGGCAAAAGATTGTTACTACGGCCCAATAAGGAGGGAGGCCAGATAGTGCCTATCTATCTGGCCTGTCTGGGAAAAACTGCCTGTTGTTCTGTACGGCAGGTAACAGAACTTTAAAGAGAAGATGCAATTACAATGCCATATCATTGCGTGCCGGCAATATTGGTCTACCGAGAAATTATATCTTCTGTTTGTGGATATATCATTTTGTCCTATGGGAACTTACATTTTCGGAAGGGGAGACATTGCATAAGGCAGATATAATTGAGACTAGTCTCAAAACAAGGAAAATTGTCGCACTCTACGACACGTGTTGTAAAACTATACAATTCCAACTGTTAATCGTATTTTTGCCTTCTACCCATGGCACTTAGAGAACATCTTGCAGCCTTCGCTAATCTCCTTTATCCAATGCACTGCTTTGGCTGTCAGAAGAGCCTTCACGATGGGGAAAGCCAGTACCTTTGCAAAGGTTGTTGGGATGGGATAGGGTATATCGCTGGTCCACGCTGCCCGAGATGTGGTACAGGTCTAGGGGTTTATGCGGCAGCTCCAACGAAAGGCTGCATGGAATGCAGGTCACAGAATTTCAGGTTTGATAGTGCATTTTGTGTTACCTATTATGAGGGTGTGGTAAAAGAACTTATACATCAATTCAAATATGGGCGGCAGGAATTCCTTGCGAAACCCTTGACTGACCTTCTCGTGCAGTATGCTAAAGAAATCAACCTGCATTCGAATAAGATTGATATGGTGGTGGCTGTACCTCTGCATGGGAGGAAGAAGGCTGAGCGGGGTTTTAACCAGGCGGAGCTTTTGGGACGGAACCTGGGTAGGTCTCTTGGGATAGATATTTGTATTGGTGGTTTAAGAAGGATTCGAAACACAACTTCCCAGACCAGGCAACCCTATTACCGTCGTGCGGAGAACGTTCGTGGTGCCTTTTCAGTCAAGAATCCTTCCAAATTTAGGGAAAAGAACGTACTTCTAGTGGACGATGTCCTTACCTCAGGTCTTACTGCGTCAGAATGTGCCAGGGTTATTAAAGAGGCTGGAGCAGGAAAGGTCTATGTCCTTACAATTGCAAAATCTAGAGGAATAATGGCCGATGCTTAATGTCCTTGACTACACAGGTTCTAAGAAGTACAATGTTTTCAAATACCCTAATCTTCTAAAATAGCTGAATGTGAGGGATCTTCTTTGAATATAATAGTCTCCGGACGACACCTGAGTATAACGGATGCCATAAAAAGTTACGCTGAGAAAAAGGTCCAGAAGCTGGAGAAATACTTCGACCGGCTTATTAAGGTGCAGGTAAACTTGGACGTAGAAAGTGAGAGACACCGTGCGGAGATGATAGTCTCCGCTACCAAGGGCTCGGTTCTCATAGCAGAGGTTATTGACCACAATATTTATGCGGCCATAGATAGGGCAACGGACAAGCTGGAACGGCAGTTAACCCGCCATAAGGAAAAATTGCACCAAAAGAGACCAAGGAGAGGAACCCCATCGGCTGGCCCACCAGAAGGTCTATGAGAAAGACCCGGGAGTGCACATGGTACATGGAAATTCGCCGTTATCGTTTAACTTAGATTCCCGTTAAATAACAAGCTTTTTCCTATTTGGAGAATTAGATGAAGCTAGTAGACTTCCTGGCAGAGGAGGCAATAATATACTCGTTAAAGGTTAGAGACAAAAAGAGCGCTATTAAGGAAATGGTTGAGGCCCTTACACAATCTAATAAGATCCCTGTCAAGGAAGTGGACAGTGTGATGGTTGCGCTTATGAAAAGGGAGCAACTGGGCAGTACCGGGATAGGCGGTGGAGTGGCTGTACCTCATACAAAGCACGGGTGCGTGTCAAGGTTGGTAGTGACGGTTGCACGTTCGGAGGAAGGTATAGATTTTGATGCGTTAGATGGAGAGCCCGTTCACCTTGTATTTCTTCTTTTATCCCCCAACGAAACCGCCGGCGCACACCTGCAAGCCCTCGAAAGGATAGCCACACTTATAAGGGATAGCGACTTTAGACGTTTTATGACCACCGCTTCCGACAAGAAAGAGATGATAGATATCCTCAGAGAGGTAGACGGCCATCCCACTAGAAGCTTGACCTAACCTGCAGAGCCATTTTCCCCATCGATAAAACATGAACACAAACTGTCAACTTCGTATATTGAATGCAGACGGTCTCCATGCCCGTCCGGCCACACGTTTCGCAGAAATAGCGAACGGGTACTCCGCCGACATAAGGGTAAAAGCCAAGGACAAAGAGGTCAACGGCAAGAGCGTCATAGAACTGCTGACCCTTGGTGCCGAGAGAGGTACGGACATACGCATCGTTGCAGACGGCAGCGATGCCGCTGATGCGTTGGAGGCCCTTGCCAACCTGGTAAGCGGTAACTTTAACGAACAGACGATGGTTGTCAAAAAGGGCATAGCCCTGGCGCCGGGCGTGGTAATAAAAAAGGCATTTATCCTGGAGGGTACGGGTTACTGGGTAAAAAGGAATTTTATCCCTGAAAAGCAAGTGCCAGACGAAATAAAGAGGCTTAACAAGGCGATTGCATCAGCGGGAGAACAGATGCAAGAGCTAAGAGACCAGGTCTCATCAAGATTTGGACACGAAATAGCAACCGTCCTTGAGGCGCACAGTACGATATTGCAGGATGAACATCTTAAGAGGGAATTTATTTCTAAGATAGAGAGTTTCTGGGTTACCGCAGAGTTTGCAGTGACCATGGTCTTGAAAGACTATATAAAGAAATTCCATAGTATTGAGAATCAATACATACAGGAACGGGTCGGCGACATAATTGATATAGAAAACAGGTTGTTGAGCAACTTGATGGGGGAGAAACGCGAAGAGTTAAAGAATCTATCCGAGGAAGTAGTGCTTATTACCCACGATCTAAGGCCCTCGGAGACGGCATCTCTGGATTCAAAAAAGATAAAAGGGTTCGCCACCGAGGTTGGCGGCAGGACGTCCCACGCTGCCATCTTGGCTCGCGCCCTGGGGATACCGGGCGTAGTGGGTCTTGGAAGCATAACCACTGAGATTTACCCGGGCGATACGGTCATTATAGACGGGAACAAGGGAGTGGTGATAATAAGGCCCGACGAAAACACCATAAATGAGTATGAAGAGAAGGAAAAGACGATACACGTATTTGAGGCCAAACTTACCCAAGAATTACAGGACCAACCGGCTGAGACGCCGGACGGCAGAGAAATCGCCGTTATGGGAAACATCGATTTTCCCAAGGAGATCAAGACGTTTCTTCGCTACGGTGCCAGCGGTGTAGGACTGTATAGGACGGAATATCTTTTCCTTGATACAGGCAAATCCCCCAGTGAAGACCATCATCTTCAGGCTTATCTTGAATCTTTGGAGCATCTCAACGCAAGGCCTATTGTCGTGAGAACGGTAGACCTGGGGGCCGATAAATTCTTTAATGGCACTGATTATAAAGAGGCGAATCCGTTTCTGGGTTGCCGTTCCATCCGTTACTGCTTTGAGCACCCAAACATATTCAACACCCAGCTAAAGGCAATCCTCAGGGCATCGGCCCTGAAAAAGAACATCAAAATACTCTTCCCGCTCATTTCCTCCTTACAGGAGTTTCGCCGGGCAAAGGAAATGGTGAGGGAGGCAATGGACGAGCTGGATAGAAGGGGGCAGCCTTTTGACGAGAATATTCCCTTGGGAGTTATGATAGAGGTGCCCTCATCCGTCATGATTGCAGACGTGCTGGCGAAGGAAGCAGACTTCTTCAGCATTGGTACCAACGACCTGGTGCAATACTCCTTGGCCATAGACAGGGACAACGAGACGGTGGCCAAGATGTATTGTCCGGCGCACCCGGCCATACTGAGGTTGCTTAGGATGACCATCGAAGCGGCTGAAGACAACAATATTTCCGTGTCACTGTGCGGCGAAATGGGAAGTGAATTAGAATATCTAGTGCTTCTTATGGGTTTGGGCCTGACAGAGTTCAGTGTGGCCCCGCCGACCATAATCCCAGCACTAAAAAAGATTATACGCACCATTACATACGAAAGGGCCAGGGAAGTGGCAGAAGAGGTATCCGGATTTACCGACCCGGAGAAATCGGTACGCTACCTAAGAGAAATTACCAAGGAAATTCTCCCTGAAGCTTTTTAGACAGGAAGATCCTCTGCTCGCTTACCGGGGGTATCCCCTGGCAAAAATTTTTTAAGTTGCAAGAGAAAAATACTGTAGTAAGTGACCAACATATAAGGATAAGATTCCGATTCCAAAAAATCGGGGTCCTGAGATTCATCTCTCATCACGACCTGATGAGACTGTTCGAGCGAGCCATCAGGAGGGCCGACATCCCCATATGTATGAGTCAGGGCTTTAATCCACGGCCCAAGATGTCCTTCCCTATGGCGCTGGCCCTGGGAGTGGAAGGGGTTGATGAGGTTATAGAACTGGAACTCTCACGGTGGATTGCGCCATCGAAATTGCAGGAAAATTTGAGGGCACAACTCCCGCCCGATCTTGTAATAATTTCAGCCGAGCCGATTACCCCTAAAGGCCCCTCGACGGTCGAAGAGCTGGTCTATCGAATAGAGGGAGACCTTTCCGAAGGGATAACACGGGAAAAGATTGACGAATTCCTTACTGGAGAAAAATTTCAAGTCTTAAGGGAAAAGAAGGGTGGAAGGAAGTTCTTTAACCTTCGTTCCTCAATAGTATCCATTGCACTGGAAAACAGCGCCCTCCTGCTGAGACTCAGGCCTACCAAGGAAGGCATGGCTCGTCCAGACGAAGTCCTCGATGCCCTCGGACAAAAAATGGGTACGGACAGTACACTGAGGATAACAAGAAGTGCCGTCCATCTTTCTTCCCCGCATGAGGACAACTAAAACCATGGATAAGAGAATGCTGATAAACGCAGTAGAACCGGAAGAGAGCCGTATAGCCATTCTGGAAGACAACGTGCTTGAGGAAATATATATTGAACGTATGTCCAAGGGACAGACGGTAGGTAACATCTACATAGGCAGGGTGTCCAACGTAGAGCCCAGCCTGGAAGCCGCCTTTGTGGACATGGGGTTGAAACGGAACGGTTTTCTCCACGTAAGCGAGATACTGGATACAGAACTTGAAGAGAAAGAAAAAACGGAGGGAGGCCATGATAGGAGGGAACAAAGACGCATACAGTCCCTGCTCAAACCCGGCCAAGAACTTCTGGTACAAGTAATAAGGGAGGGGGTAGGTGAAAAGGGGCCAAGCCTGACCAGCTACATAAGCCTGCCGGGACGCTACCTGGTACTTATGCCTCACACCTTCAGACACGGCGTGTCAAAAAAGATTTTGGATGAAGAGGAACGGGCAAGGCTTAAACAGGTAATCAGAGAACTAAGACCCCCGGCCAATATGGGCCTTATAGTGCGCACTGCCGGGGCTGATCAGACCAAGAGAGAGCTGGCGAAAGACCTTAACTATCTGCTCCGCCTGTGGAAGGCCGTAGAAGAACGAACGACAAACACCCTTGTTCCGGCGCTCATATATCAGGAGAGCGACCTGGTCATCAGAACCATCAGGGACATTTTCTCCCCCGATATTAGAGAGATAATTGTTGATACGCATGATACCTATGACAAGACCAGGGATTTCTTGAAACAAACAATGCCGAAGTGCGAGAGAATCGTGAAACTGCACAGGGCAAGGGTGCCTATATTCCACAAGTATCACATAGAAGAGGAACTGGAAAAGATTAACAACAAGAAGATACCTCTAAGGCAGGGAGGATCGTTGGTTATAGAACAAACGGAAGCCCTGGTGGCGATAGACGTAAATAGCGGAAGATTTAAGAAAGGTGCCGATCCGGAGGAGACTGCCTTTAGAACCAATATGGAGGCCACAGGCGAGATTGCCAGGCAAATTCGGTTGCGCGACCTGGGTGGAGTCATTATAATAGATTATATTGATATGCAGCTGGAGGGTCACAAACGTTCGGTGGAAAGGGCCCTCGCAGACGCCCTTAAGAGGGACAGGGCGCGGATAAAGATGCTGAAGACGTCAAAGTTCGGCATAGTAGAACTTACGAGACAACGGATTAAGCACAGCCTGAGGGACGTGTTGCACGAAGCGTGCCCGGAGTGCAGAGGTACGGGGCTCACAAAGACCGTCGAAAGCCTGAGCCTCAAGATAATGAGAGAGATAAGGTCCGTTCTAGAGAACAACGAACTTAAGACCATCGAAGTGGTGGCGTACGATCCAGTGGTTCAGTTCTTGCAGAATCAGAAGAGAAAGCCCATATCTGAACTTGAAGAACGCTATAATAAGAGGATAGTAATAAAAAGCGCTGTAGAAAACGGTTGGAGGATGAGCGACGTAAAAATGAATTACTTTGGTCCGGACGATAGACCTATTAATCTGTAGGGAGGAAGAGTCTCGTGTATGCGATAATAAAGGATAGAGGCAGACAATACAAAGTAACGGAAGGGGATAGCATCCTCATTGACTTAACAGACGGTTTGAAGGAGGCGGACAAAATAGAGTTCAATGAAGTGATGGCCGTCGGGGATGACCAGAATGGTAAGGTTGGAACGCCGCTTGTAGAGGGGGCGAAGGTAGTGGGTGTGGTTGAAGGTTTCAGGCTGGGAGACAAGGTAATTATCTTTAAGTTCAGACGGAGAGAAAACTACAGGAGAAAAAAAGGCCACAGGCAGCGTTTTACACAGGTGAGAATAAACGAAATTGTTGTATAATAAAGTTATAGAGAGGTAAAGGACATGGCACATAAGAAGGGACAAGGTTCAACCAGAAACGGCCGTGACAGCAATCCTAAATATCGAGGGGTAAAGCGTTACGGCGGCGAGTACGTCACCGCCGGTTCTATAATAGTCAGGCAGTGCGGTACCAAGTTTCACCCCGGCCAGAATGTGGGCCGTGGCCGCGACGACACCCTATTCGCCAAAACAAGCGGAGTAGTCCGTTTTGACACGGGAAGACGCGTGAGTATTTATATCTCATAACCACACCCGACCGCGAACCTGCTGCGCACCTTAGGGGGAGCACACATTGCTCCCCTTTTTTTCCATTCAAATGTTTATAGACGAAGCCATAATCTACGTTGCTGGAGGCGATGGGGGCCACGGCTGTGTGAGTTTCAGGAGGGAGAAGTTCGTTCCGAGAGGCGGTCCCAACGGTGGCGACGGGGGAAAAGGCGGAGACGTAATCCTCCATGCAAGCGAAAACGTAGACACGCTCATGGACGTCGGTTCAAGGGTGAAGTACGTTGCAGAGAACGGTCATAACGGAGAGGGTTCCAACAGACATGGCCGTTTCGGCGAAGACCTGATTATGCACCTGCCGGTGGGTACGGTAGTTAAAGACAGAGACAGCGGTCGAGTGCTGAAGGACCTTACGGAACCCGGACAATATGTGCGTATTGCCAGAGGGGGCAGGGGCGGCAGAGGGAACAAGTACTTTGCCGGTCCAACAAACAGAACGCCGCGCACTGCCGAAAAGGGTAAAAGAGGCCGGGAACGCTGGCTCAAATTGGAGCTAAAGCTGGTTGCAGAGGTCGGCATTATAGGCATGCCCAACGCAGGGAAATCTACTCTCCTTTCCCGTATATCTAAGGCCCATCCAAAGATCGCCGAATATCCGTTTACGACGCTTCATCCCAACCTCGGCATCGTAGAGATAGAAAGATATCTGAGGATAGTGGTGGCCGACCTGCCCGGACTCATTAAAGGTGCCCACAGCGGTGTGGGTCTGGGAGACAAATTTCTTCGCCATGTAGAACGGACAAAGCTGCTTCTGCACCTCATTGATATTGCCCCGAAAGGTGGCCCGGACCCGCTCGGAGCCTACCGTATTGTGCGGGAGGAGTTGGAACTGCATAGTCCCGAACTCTCGAAAAAGAAAGAGATAATCGCAGTCAACAAAATTGACCTTGTTGACGAGGCCCTCTGCGAAAAGACGGCTAAGTTGTTGGAAAAAATTTTATCGCAACCTGTCTATACAATCTCTTCTAAGACGGGAAAAAACTTGAACGTCCTTCTTAGGGCTGTGGCAGATGCACTCAAGACATTGCCCAGTGAAACGCGGTCAGAGGCAGCCGCCGTCACTTGATAATCACCTATGTTGGTTGCGGTAGACATCGGTAATACAAATATCCATCTGGGTCTATTTGACCAGGACAGCCGCTGCTTGATTAATCACTTTAGGGTGAGTGTATCTGATACCCACTTGAAGGACCTTTCCGTAGACCCATCTATCCTGCAAGAGGCTTCCGACTGCGTATTGGCCTCCGTTAATCCCAGGGCGGAGAACGCCTTTTGTAACTGGCTACATCCCAGGTGGAAGGGAAGGCTCCTCAGGGTACCCGTTGACGTACCTGTCAGTATACCAATCCTGGCGAGGAACCCGGATAAGATAGGGACGGATAGACTGCTTAACGCCCTGGCGGCCTTTCAAAGAACCGCCACGGCAACCATTGTGATTGACGCAGGCACTGCGGTCACTATAGATGCGGTATCAGAGAAAGGTGAGTTTATTGGCGGAGTAATAGCACCAGGACTTGAGACCCTCAAGGAAGCACTGCACTTACGCACGGCCTTCCTTCCCAGGGTATCTGTACAGAGACCACGGCGCGTCCTGGGCAAAGACACAAATGAGGCCATTAAGTCCGGGCTTTACTGGGGTATGGTGGGACTGGTAGAAAAGATCACAAAAAAACTTCTGGAGGAGCAGGTCAACACGCCTACTGTTTTGGCCACCGGCGGGGATGCAGAACTACTTGCAAACGAGATACAAATAATAGACGAAATTGTTCCCCATCTTACGCTGGAGGGCATACTGACTGCATACTGCAGACATTTCAATAGCAAAGACGTCTGACTGTTTATGTGTCTTCTTTGTTCCTTGCCGCATTTGCCCGCTTGATTTTGTCTAGAAGTTCCTGGTATCTCTTATCATACCGCAACCTTTCCAGGTCCCTGTCTTTTTCAATATGCCGGATGTCCTTGTAGCCCAGCTTTATCGAGGTCTCTAATGCTTCTATCGCAGCGTCTACGTTACCCACAAGAGAGTAACTGCAGGCGAGATTGTAGCGCACGACGGGATCCTTGGGCCTGAGTTCCGCAAGCCTTTTGTCAACCCTCAAGCCTTCTTCATGTCTTCCTTGGATTGTGTATGCGTTTCCAAGATACATTAGGCAGTCAACGTAGCTCGGATGGTTGTCCAGTACGCCCTCAAGAAACCAAATTGTGAAATCTTCATCTGACTTTTTGAACTTGTTGGACTTAATCTGAAAGGTATGTTGCGGCAGGGTGATAGACGAGAGTTGGTACGAACCAGACAGCTTAATCATAGTGTCAGATTCCTTTTGCCCATCTGTCCTTTTAAAGCGTACCCGAGTTTACTTTTATCATAAATATCGAAAAGCATTTAGGTTGTCAACGTTTAAAATGACAAATCCACGTATTATAATTCTTTGACACGATTAAGATTATATGATATATTTTTTTGAATATGTATTATAAACGTCTAAATGGAGGATGCATTTGAGGTTAGGCGCACTGGTATTTTATTTGTTCTTCCTTGCAAGCCTTCCCGCTGCAGAAAGTGTCGAACAAGAGGTGGGAGGGGGGTTGTCTGCACAGGAGATAAAGAAGTCTGTTGAGCCCGCCGAACGAACCTCTGCCCAAGAAGTGCTACGGGAGAGTGCCGACGAAATGCCTCCAGCAGAAGAGAAGGAGGCTGTGCCGCCAGCCGAGAAACCGGCAGAAGGAACCGCTGCTCCCCAAGAAAAAGGCATAGAAATGGCTCCCATCGTGTCTCAAGAGGCTGAGCAACAGCCTGTGGACCAGAAGGATGTCGGGGAAGGTCCTGCACCAGAGCCTGAACCAAAAGTGACGGAAAAGGATACCGGAACGTTATTCTCAGCGGAGGAGGGAGAAAGAGCTCGTGTAGGAAAACCGTATGGTGGAGGGGAGTCATTATTCTCCATAGATGAGGCTGAAAAAGCGCGTAAAGAGAAGCTAGATGTACATAAAGAGATGCAAAAACAGACGGAGGATAAAGATGTGACATTATTCTCCGTGGATGAGGCCGAGAAGGCCGCTGTCGGGCGACCTGTTACTCCTTCGAAGGAAAAGGTTCAAGGGCCAATCACGACTGAGCGTGAGACCAAAGACCAAGATAAAAGTGAGCGAGAGAAGGTCTCTGTAAGGCGGCGTAAGGATAAGGAGGAATGGACAAAGATTGAGCTTGGGTTTGGATATAAAGATGTCACACTGAATCAGGGTAGTTACTCCTTTGAGACCCATTTTATTGGCGAAATGGTTAATGAAACCGGTAGAGATTACGGCATAGTGAAGTTTATGTTCAGCGCATTCGATAAACGAGGTAAGTTAATAACCGAAGAACCCTTCCAGATAACGGACTTTTATGTAGGCCAGATAAAAACTTTTAGCGGGACTGTAATAGACTCATACAAGGAGATAGCAAGTCATAAGATAAGATTTATCTCGGCGGCCCCGACCGCAAGGGAGTGAACTGTTTGTGATGATAGAAGATTTGCAGTCGCAAGAAGAACAAACTCACGAAATAACCCTTCCTGTAGAAGAAAAAGCCCGCGGGGGAGATGAACCAAGAGAGATTCGTACAGTCATTGAGGCGTTACTCTTTGCAACTGACCAGCCTATAACCGCACAGAGACTCGTGGAGATAGTGGGCGCCGAAAAGGACAAAGTCCTTGAGGCCATCGAATGCCTGCGCAAGGACTATGACGATACTGGCAGGGCCTTCCAGATAGAAGAGATAGCCGGCGGCTTTCTACTGCTTTCCAGACAGGAATATCACCGGTGGATAGCCAGGCTTGAGAAGAAGACCCAGGAGTCGAAGCTTTCGCCGGCGGCTATGGAGACGTTGTCCATAATAGCCTATAAACAGCCAATCCTTCGCTCCACAATAGAAGCCATACGGGGTGTAGAATCCAGCCAGATGTTGCGAAGTCTAATGGAAAAGGGACTGGTAAAGGTAGTGGGCAAAGATGAAACACTGGGGCGCCCCTTACTTTACGGTACAACGAAAAAATTCCTTGAGTACTTTGGCCTTCGTTCCCTCCGAGACCTTCCCAGAACCCAGGAACTGTCTTCCTGAAAATGGAACTCTTCGCAAGGACCATCCGTAACATAGAAGACGTCAGAATAGACCCAGGGGGGGAAATACGGGCACGGATGGACAAATGGGCCATCCCGCGAGGCAGTCTCGGCCGGCTGGAGGAACTCGCCCTACTTTACGCCTCGATAAGGACGACATCCAAAACAGGAATCAATGACAAGGTGGTCTTCACCATGGCGGGTGACCATGGAGTGGTGGCCGAGGGGGTGAGCGCATTTCCCCAGGAAGTGACCGGGCAAATGGTGAGAAACTTTCTAAGCGGCGGCGCCGCAGTGAACGTTTTGGCCAGACACGCAGGTGTAAGGGTAACTGTCGTAGATTGTGGCGTGGCGGGGGAGCTGCCGTCGGACTCCGGGTTGAGAACAAAAAAGATAGGTTACGGCACCGGTAACATAGTAAAGGGGCCGGCAATGTCCCGGAAAGAGGCAGTGGCCTCTATAGAACTTGGTATAGAAACTTTGGAAGAAGAACTCCCGCGCGGTGTTGATTTGGCTGCCGTGGGGGACATGGGTATAGGAAACACCACGCCCAGCAGTGCGGTGCTTGCGGCGCTTAGCGGTGCAGACGTAAAAGAGGTAACGGGGCGGGGGACCGGCATTAACGGCTCGAACTTGGCCAATAAGCTCAAGGCGGTTGAGACTGCTCTAAGGGTAAACCGTCCCAACCCGGATGATCCAATAGATGTCCTGGCAAAGGTAGGGGGATACGAAATCGGCGCCATTGCCGGCGTGTGCCTTGGGGCAGCGAGACATAGGCGCCCCGTTATTATAGACGGCTTCATTTCCTCGGCAGGCGCACTCTTGGCGGCGCAAATCGAACCCAAGGTGAAGGGCTATTTGATAGCGTCTCATCTCTCCACAGAGAGGGGGCACCGCCTCATGCTGGAGAAACTGGGCAAGAGGCCCATACTCGATATGGAGATGAGGCTTGGCGAAGGCACCGGGGCTGTACTGGCTATGTGGCTTGTAGAGGCAGCCGTAAAACTTTTGACACAGATGGCCACGTTCAAAGAGGCTGGGGTCAGCGAGGCCCAAACCGGTAGTTTCAACCAAACAGGCTGAACTCACCCCGAACTACCGGCCTGAAAGGTGGAAAGTGAGACTCGGTATTATAGGCCTCCCCAAGAGCGGAAAGACGACTGTGTTTGACGCCATTGTAGGTCCCCACAAAGAAAGCCATACCCCACCCCACGCCGCCGTGCAAAACATTGCAGTTGTCAGGGTCCCTGACGAACGCCTGAACCTCCTGAGAAACATATTCCCGGAAAAGAAGACCACCCCAGCCACCCTGGAGCTGCTTGAACTGCACGGCATCTTCCCGAGTCCGTGGGAAGTGCGCACAGACGCCGCATCATCCATTGCACTCCTCAGAGAGATGGACGAGATAATAGAAGTGGTCAGGGTATTCAAGGACGATACCGTCCCCCACCCCAAGGGCTCTGTCAATCACGAGAGGGATTTAAAAGATATAGACCAGGAACTTATACTAAACGACCTCCTCTTGGTAGACAAGCGGATTGAAAAGCTTGAGAAACCCATAACACATAGTCGCACCAAGCAGAGTGACAAGGAAGAACTCGACGTACTACGTCAGTGCAAAGATGCCCTAGAAAAGAGTAAGGAGATAATAGATGTCAACCTCACCCCTGAGCAGAAGAGGCTTATAAGGGGGTTTTGCCTCCTTACCGAAAAACCGAGGATTGTGGTGGAAAACGTAGGGGAAGACCTCTTGGGTAAGACGGTTAAAAGCCCTCCCTCCAACACCAGGGAGGTCTTGTCGTTTTGTGCAAAATTAGAACAAGAGATGTGGTATCTTGCGGAAACAGAGAGGGAAGGATTTCAGAAGGAATGGGGCATCGTTGAGCCTGCGTCGGATAGGTTGCTCAAGGCCTGCTGGAGTACCCTTGACCTTGTGTCTTTTTATACTATCGAGGGTGAGGAAATGAGGGTGTGGCCCCTGCCCAAGGGACAAACGGCGCTTGACGCCGCCGGAAAGATTCATACGGATATTGCCAGGGGCTTTATAAAGGCAGAGGTAATAAATTATATCGACCTGACAGACCTGGGCTCTATAAAAGAGGCGAAGACTCACGGAAAACTCCATCTTGTGGGAAAAGACTATATAGTTCGGGACGGCGACATCATCACCTTCCGATTCCATGTATGAAGACGGCAGAGATAATCTCTACGGGCAGCGAACTTGTACAAGGTGACGTGGTAAACACCAATGCGGCCTATATAGCCGAGGAACTTACGTGTATGGGGGTGACTGTGCTCTATCACACCACCGTTGGTGACGAGCTTTCGGCAATAGGCTCCGCCGTGGAGAAGGCGTTGGAAAGGACTGATTTCATCATAGTGACTGGCGGCCTGGGGCCTACCCATGATGACGTTACCAGGGATGCCGTAGCGTTAGCCACTTCCAGAAAGTTGGTTAAGGACGATACCGCCCTTTCCCAGATAGAGGAGTCGTTTCGCTGCAGGGAGGTAGAGATGCCCTCTTCAAACGTCCGTCAGGCAATGATACCCGACGGCGCCACCCTGATACCGAACAAGATAGGTACTGCGCCCGGTTTTTTCCTTGAACACAATAGCAAGGAAATTATCTGCATGCCGGGTGTCCCGCAGGAAATGAAACGGATGTTCGAAGACTGGGTAATACCACGACTGCGCAACACCATGGCCGCCCGGTTGGTTCGACTCGGTAGGAAGATGCACGTGTTTGGCCTCCCCGAGGCATTGGTGGGCGAGAGGGTAGCACGCATGATGACGCCCGAATCAAACCCATCCGTCGGTACAATGGTGCACGACGGTATCGTCACCCTCCGCCTTACTTCAGAGGCGAAAGAGGAGGTGCGAGCCGGGGCATTGTTGGTAGAAGCAGAGGCGAAGATACGCAGTCTCTTGGGCGAGGCCGTTTACGGCACCGATGACGATACGCTTGAAGGTGTAGTGGCCGCACTACTGAAGAAACACAATAAGACTGTTGCCGTTGCCGAATCTTGTACGGGTGGGTTAATAGGCAATTTCCTCACCGACGTACCGGGGATGTCAGATCACCTTCTGGAAGATGTGGTCACGTACACCATAGAGTCTAAGTCATATCTCCTGGAAGTGCCAAAGGAACTCATGAGAAGGACAGGTGCAGTAAACGCCGAAACGGCCAGGATGATGGCGCAGGCAATAAGGGCAAAGACGGGGGCCGATATTGGTCTCTCCGTTACCGGCGTGGCAGGTCCAACCAGCCAACACCCGGATGAACCCGTAGGCCTTGTGTACGTTGGCCTTGCCACCTCAGAGGGTGTGGAGCATCAGGAATTCCACTTCCGCGGCACCAGAAAATGGATAAAACTCCTTGCCGCCAAATACGCCCTTAACATGGTGCGGCTGAGGCTGCCTACCCTTTAGTAGGGAATGCGCAGCGGTCGAGTCGGGCCAGAGGCAGTCTCCTGCGCTAAGATTGTGGAATCTCAAAAGA
>MHZB01000067.1:17943-24788 GCA_001828605.1 Planctomycetes bacterium RIFCSPLOWO2_12_FULL_50_35
TCCTGCGCTAAGATTGTGGAATCTCAAAAGAAAATCTTGACATATATGATATATTAGATATAATTACCGCATGTGGTGTAATGGATGTAATAACTAAAAGGACTATTGGGCCCAAATTATGAAAAAAAGACGCGTGTCGTGGGAGATGCCGGAAGGCCTCCTGGAAGAACTCGAGAATGCCAAGTGGAGTCTTAGGATGTCAAAGTCTGAAATTATACGTGAGGCGATAAAGGAGTATATTGACAGGCGTGTCGAGGGAAAGGAAGAAGGGGAGAAGGGGGAGAAATTTACTAAAGAAGAGTCAAAAAGGTTTATAGAGGATATTAAGGGAAACGTTAAATCGCTGAAAAATGTCAGGGGCGGACTGAAGGGAAGACGTAAGTAACAAGACCTCCGGAACACGCGCAGCACGTTGGTTGTGGACGTGATGTGTTGTCAGGTTCAATCCCCAAAGGCGTAAAGTGCGCCGTCGGTGGAGCCGACGTATATGGTGCCGTCTTCCGCTATTGCGGCGGATGAAAAGTCAAACGGTCCACCTGCCTTATAGCTCCACTTAAGGCGGTCACCCTCTGGAGCAATGGCATAAAACACACCATCCGCCGCCCCCACGTATACAGTGCCGTCCTTACCCAGGGTAGGGGAGGAGATGATGGTGGCGCCTATGTTATATTTCCACTTCTCTTTGCCGTTTGGATCAACTGCGTATAACATCCTCTCTCCTGAACCGAAGTATATAGTGCCGTCATCGCCTATCGCGGGAGAGGAATCTATGTCGAGGTCTGTCTGAAACATCCATTTCATGTGGCCGTCGGGTTTAACCGCATAGAGGTTGCCGTCTTCGGAGGTGACGTAAACGGTTCCGTCCTTGTCAACGGCAGGTGAAGAATTTATAATGTACTGCGTCCTGAAGCGCCATTTACCTGTGCCGTCTGGCTTGAGGGCGTACAGGCTGTCATCCTGGGAGCAGCAATACACGGTGCCATCAGGGGCTACACATGGAGTAGACAAGACGTGGTCCAGCGTGCGGAGTGTCCACCAAACTATTCCTTTTTGGTCTAAACCATATATCCTTGTATCCCATGAACCTATATATATGGAACCGTCAGGGGCAATTGTGGGTGAGGACGGCACACCTGCGCCCAGCGACGTCCACCACTTTTTGGTGCCGTCCGGATTTAGTGCGTAGAGGAGTCCGTCCCAGGAGCCAAAATAAATAGTGCCGTCGTGGCCTATTGCCGGAGTGGACTCGACCTCTGCCCCCGTGGTAAAGGTCCATTTGAGGCTTCCATCGGGATTGGCGGCGTAGAGCTTGCCGTCTTTGGAGCCTACATAAACGGCACCGTCAGGCCCAATGGTCGGGGAACCGGTTATGGCGCCGCTGGTCTTATAGCTCCACTTGGGTCTGCCGTTTTGGGGTCCGAGGTATTCGCTCTGGCCCGTGTTTCTTGCATCGTGCCGGTGCATGGGCCAGGGTGATAAGGCGGGTTGTGCATAACAGATGTTCGATTTACTGTATGTGTGAGGGTATGTTAAAATAAAAAGGCAAACAAGACAGTATATGGATAGAAGGTTATATACAGAACCATTCTTTCCCGTAAAGGAATCTAGCGTGTGAGGCATAACCCCTCAGTTTCTCCTTTCTTGCTCATAGTGGCGACTCTTCTTACCGGTTGTGCCGCCATGGAACACGTCCCTTCAGGACCTCCCAAGGTGCTGACGGTTCAGGAGGTAAGGGACGGCGTGACCTCGAATTCTAAAAAGATATCTACACTCAAGGCCAAGGCAAAGATAACTTTTATGTCCAGCGACCTTAATGACCCTCTCAACTGCACGGGTTATATAAGGCTCGAGCGGCCCAAACGGCTCAGGATAATTTGTTCCAAACTGTTCAGCACCATATTCGACGTTGTGTCAAATGGCAACGAGTTCTGGCTCTACGTACCAAAAGAAAAGAAGCTCTACCACGGTCGGTCCGACCAGGACATAAGATATTTGGGTCTGAGGTTCTCGCCCAATGAGATTGCCGGCATCCTGGAAAACGGAGAGGTCTTCCGGGACAGTACCGTGACGTCATTCGAGGTACACCCCGAGCACTGGCATATTGAGCTGACGAATCCACAGGAATTAACTCAACATCACCTGGTGGTAGATAGATACAACATCAACCTGGTACGCTACGAGACTTATAATCCCGACGGCACCCTCAGAATGAAGGCGCTGTTTGACGATTTTGAGGACGTAGACGGATGCCGTGTGCCTAAAAGAATAGAGGTCTATTGGCCAAGGGGGAATACAAGCCTCATCATTCAGCTCACGGATATAAGCCTGAACGAAGAGCTTAACCCGGATATATTCCGTTTCACAGAGCCTGAGAACGTAGAGATCATCCGCCTAAGCAGAGGAGGAGAACCTTCCTACCTTCGAACTGGGGCCATTATACCCGTATTGCAACCACTGTCAACAGCCAGAACGGAACCGTCCACGAATTAGTTCTGAGACACGCCTCTGTAAATTCCACTACGCCCCTAGAATTCATAGGACACACCGATTATGGCGGTAATGTTATTATTCCGGTGATTCCATACATGGGACGACCCGTTGGGGAAATTGACTATTTTGTCGTAGCGTATTTCCGGTCTGATCATGAGCCTCTCACGGAGCTTCAGGTTCAGGGTGCCGGTAACCTCTACCAGGGACGCACCGCCAGCACCGCTGAGCTCACACAAGTTATCCTGGTCCCAAAAGTATTCGCCTCTTACGGCAAAACCAAGCCTCTCGGTGTAATCGTATATAACGTACTGCGCCACGCCCCAGCCGTTATTGTCCTTCTTTAGCCGGCCTGACGGCTGTGCTATCCTTGTGGGGTCAAGGTTCCAGTCGCCCTCTGTAACCAGGGTGAGCTTCTTGAACGGAGAGAACTGAATTATCAAATCGTAAATTTGATACCACCTTGAATCATTAAGCGGCTGTGATGGGCCCCACAGCGTATTCAGGGTGATGAGACCATTTTTGAAGAACGCAAGGTCGGGCAGATTGTAATTTAGCTCAAGCCCGTGCGTAAAGCTCTTGTTATTGTTGACGAATGTGTCAAACGCGTTGGTAAAGTAGTAGTTTGCGGTAAACCGGTCTGTAACGGGATAGTTGAAGCCGAGACCCGTGGCGGTGTTGGGTGTTCCATCTGTGTTTATGTAGGATTCCGTAAAGTTGGGATTCCATATTGACTCCCAATCCTCGTAACCCATCCAACTGGAAAACTTACCGAACCTCACGGTGAGTCCTTTCCCGACGGGAATATTCCACATGGCGTAACCTTCGCTGAAGGTCACCTGCCTGCCGCCGGTACGCCCGGGTACGGGGGCTGTGCCCATGGGCTGGGCAACCAACCCGTCGTCATACACCGGCCTGGTAAACGTTATACGCCGGGCTATATCTCCCCAGTTGAGTGTTATCCTGAATCCGATGTCGCCGGGGTCCGGCGCCTCCTTGTAAAGCCACAACTCGATGTTCTGTACCGTGAAGGAGTTTACTTGTGTGGTAAACGCCTTTGGAGAGAGGGCGGTGCTGTCTCCAGCACGGGGGTTGGAGCTTTCGTATTGATAGTAATTGCTGATATATCCTCCAAACTGCATGCCTCTGAATGATTCGGAAAGACCGCGCAGTTTGGGTATATCTTCGGCGGTAGGGACTCCCGGTAGAGACGGTTTAATCATTCTTTCTTTGAAGAGCGTTCGGAATTGTTGAATTTCCTGGTCGGTGAGACTGTCTGCTACTGCTTGTGGGGGTGCAAATAGAAATGGTGAAACGGCTAACAGGCAGGCGATTAGCAAATTCACCGGAGGCATATATACATTTCCCTCTAAGGCAAGTTTAATCGTGTAAATGTTTGGGTTAATACTGCAATAAAAGTTCTAATGCCATTCTGAGTAGTAGTGGCGTATTGCAATACGCCACTACTAGCCCTCATTTAACAATCTTCAAACCTTCCAGCAGTAAATCCAGGTGTTCAATCTGGTGCTCAGACGCGAGGGAGATTCTCAATCGGCTTGTGCCCTGGGGCACAGTGGGCGGGCGGATGGCCGGAACCAAGAGTTTTTTTGCAAAAAGGGTCTTTGAGGCATCAAGCGCCCTCTGCGGTTCACCCAGGACAACGGGAATGATTGGCGACTGGACGGTCATATCGAAACCGATGGCGCTCAGGCCTTTTTCCAAGTAACGGCAGTTCTGCCATAATCTTTCGCGGCGCTTTGCTCCTTCTTCTCCGCCAATCAACTTGAGTGCCTCAAGTCCTGCCGCACAGGCGGCCGGGGGAATGGCGGTCGTGAAGATAAACGGCCTGGACTTGTTCTTTAGATAGTCCACCAGTTCCCTGGTGCCGGCCACGAAGCCGCCAATACCGCCCATGGCCTTGCTCAACGTACCCATCTGTATATCTATACCGTCTTTTAGCCCGAAGTGCTCCAACAGGCCCCTGCCGCCCTGACCAAACACACCAGTACCGTGGGCGTCATCTACCATGGTCATTACCTGGGGGCCGAATCTCTTGGCGGTAGACACTATTTCCGGTATGGGTGCTATATCGCCGTCTACGCTGAACACCCCGTCCGTGACTATAAGCATCTTCTCATAATTATTGGAGACGCGCCTTAAGACCCTGTCAAGGGCCGTGACGTCATTATGGGCGTAAACCCTGATAGCTGCTCCCGATTGTCTGGAGGCGTCTATGATGCTGGCATGATTGAGCCTGTCACAGAGTATCAAATCTCCCTTTCCCATCAGGGCGCAGACGGCACCGAGATTGGCCATGTACCCTGTGGGGAATACAAGGGCGGCCTCTGTGGACTTGAAGCGAGCTATTTCGGTCTCCAGCCTTTCGTGCAACATGTTGGTTCCCGACACCAGCCTGGAGGCCCCGGCGCCCCAACCGTACCTGGCAATGGCCTCTCTTGCCGCCTCCTTGACCTTAGGATGGCCTGCGAGGCCGAGGTAATCGTTGGAACAAAAAGACAGGTACTTTTCACCGTCTATGGTTACATACGGTCCCTGGCAGTCTTCTATGACAATTGATTTCCTGTAGAGACCGGCGTCCTTTAACACCCTTAGCTCGTCTTTGATGAACTCCAGATGGGTTTTGTTGCCCTGCTTAATGGTCATACAGCCTCACACTGTTACTAAATCAGGTTTTGAGATTCAAAAAAACTGTAACAATAATCTTACCTCTTTTTAATTTCAAAGAATGAGACGTCTACAGGCATCTTTTTGCCCTGACGCGATATGTCAATCTGGCACTTTGCCCCCATATCCTTCAAGCGAAGATGGTGAATTACGTCCTGTGTTTCTTTAATCTGTTGTCCGTCCATTGATAATATAATATCCCCTACCTGTAGACCTGCCGCCTCCGCGGGACTGCCTTTGAGCACGTCTTGAATCACAACGTTATCCATGCCGATATCACGAATCATTACCCCCAACACCGCTCTTTTTTCTTTCCTCTCTGACGGATGGATTACCCTGACAAAATCCGCAGGCTGCAGGGGTATATCGCTGGGGAACAGGGGATGTTCCTCGCCCGATTCTATAGGCTCTAATTCGTATGTATATATCGTATAATACGGGAGACCAGTGCGGCGGAATACCCTCTTCGGCACGCCAAAATGGAAGACAATATGACTGTCGCCCATAAACGCCAAAAATTTCCTGCCCTTCCCCTGGGGAGAGAGAAGATACCTCGATATGCTGTCGGCCATGACGTCTTCCCAAACGCACTGGACGTCATAAAATTTCTCAAAATCGCCGCTCATATCGGTATGCCCCTCAAAGACCTTCTTAACGTAGCGTCTATGGTAGAAATCTGTAGTATCAATTTTAGGCAGTTTTTCTTTATCGGAGTTGCTTAAACCGTCCAGACCCTTCCTGCTGACTTCTTTTTGCAGCTCCTTTGATACGTTCAAGGCAATAACGGGAATCTTTTTCCCACGGGCAAAATCCAGAATGCCTTTATACAGCCCGTAATCATAACCCCACTCCTGCTTCCAGTGCGTGTCGCGCAGCAGTTCCTCTTCGCTTATCTCCCCATTAATCCATTTATCGAGGACATGCTGGTACGGCCTCTTGAACATCTCCATACCGATTGCTATGTTGTTTCCATACCTCTCGTAGAACTCTTTCAACACCTGCAATTGAAATTCATGAGACTCGACGTTTGTATGTACCTCTCCCACGTACACGATTCTTGCCCCGTCAAAAAAATCGGCAAGTTGTGGGAAGTTGATCTTCTCGCCGGTTGTGACATGTACAATATCGCCAATGGCTAGCTCAGATGGAAAGTTCTTCACGTCACCTGCACTTTCAACCGCTGCAGACATAACGTAAATCAAGCTCACACACAAGTATAACTCCAGAAACAGTAGCGGCTTATGAGAAAACAGAAATTTCGTATCCATCTTCCTCTTTCACGCTGAGAGTTCCAAAGGTATACATTTGGGTCCGACGGCACTGTAATCTAGAATCTGGGGTTGCTTTTTACTGCAATAGGGGATACGTTATAAAAACTTCGTTGATGCAGTGGGAAATCTTACACAGTTCTGGATAAATTTTCACCAACTAAATTTAACCGATAAAAGGAGACTTAGGCATGGTAAAGGTTAGACAAAAGGCCCCCACGTTTGAGGAAACGGCCTATGTAAAAGGTGAGTTCAAGACCGTTAAACTCAGTGATTATAAGGGCAAGTGGGTTGTGCTTTTCTTCTATCCGCTGGACTTTACTTTCATATGCCCTACGGAGATTGAGAGATTCGCACAGATGGAAAAGGATTTCCAGAAACATAACGCCGTGGTTCTTGCCGCCA
>MHZB01000068.1 GCA_001828605.1 Planctomycetes bacterium RIFCSPLOWO2_12_FULL_50_35
GGGGTGGACTCTGCAATGGCTTTCTTACCCGAATCGGTCTCCAAATAGCTTTTCACCACACTTTCAAGATGGTCTTCACTGGGCTTGTACCCGACCTCCTCGACAGACTTGATTTCTTTTCTCTGGAAGTCGAGCTCCCTGTTCTGACGCTCCACCGTCTTTTCCAGGGCCTGAACGCGGTCCAAAAGCTCCTGTATACCGGGGTCCTGGGCCGCAAGCGCTGGACCTGACAACGCCAGCACGAAAAATACTGTCAGAAATAATATTCCCATGTCCTTATCTCCTATTTAAGATACAAAAGATTCAACCCTAAAAACCGTTCTCTGCAGGGCAGGTTCTCCTTCATCGGAATCATGCCAACCCGCACCTACAACACACAGATCTTTTACCAATGTAATGTGAACGTTTTATTAAAAACCTGTTAAGATTCAGTTAAGATTTCCGACGGGGCCGCTTGGCTCGGGCGTCTCTTTCGACGGTGAACGGGTTGTGTCCGGCCCTGCGGGCTTTGGCCCGTTAAATGACCTCTCACCGAATCTCCCCAGCCTCCTGTTCATGCAGGCGGTACCGGCCAGTATGAAACCCACGGGGAAAATCAGACCTAAAATGTCTATCCTGCGCATAACATACTCCTTTCCTCTAATATCAAACCAACCTCACTTCTCTGATAGAGTTTTACCAGGAGAATGTTAACGGTGCGTTAAGATGGAGTTAAGGTTTAGTTAAATCGCCGGGAGGAGGGAGACTGACCAAGAAATGGAGTCATTTCTGCGCAGGGTTTGATGGTAAGGTAATCTGAGACCTCTGATGCAGGGACTCGATTTATGGGTAGCGCAGGGCTTGTTGCCCTGCGCTATGGCAGGTCGAGAAGACCTGCCCTACCCACTATTGGGACAACTTTTGTAAAGGTCTCAAACAGCAGACAACGAAGTTCATTTCGTTGACACTCAAAAGGTGCGTCGAGACGCACCCTACAACTACGGCTACTATATCAAACTCAGCGTCTTCGTCTATTACACTGAAACCTTTGGAGAATCTTGCATAATTGTCATTGAGGAAGTGAAACGACCGAAGAATTTAAGCGCGCAGTAGCGTCCGATCTCCGCATCGGACGCACGAGGAAAACGTCGGGCACGGAGACCCGACGCTACAAAAACCAGATTCTTCACTTCGCTTAGAACGATACGGGCTGGCAGGGCGGGCGGAGGTATTAGTCTGCCGCAGAGTTGTACGAGGAAGGATTTTGGAATCTCTATTCCAACGGGGGAAGCAAAAATTTATCACTCGCCAGTATATTTTTAAACTCCTCGGCAGGTGCCGGTTTACCGAACAGATAACCCTGCGCTTCATCGCACTGCCGCTCCTTGAGAAACGCAAGCTGTTCTTCGGTCTCCACGCCTTCGGCGACCACCCTTAGATTCAGACCTTTAGCCATGGCGATAATCGCAGTTACAATCGCCCCATCATTAGGGTCGGTGGTAACCTCGCCGACGAAAGACCGGTCTATCTTCAGACTGTCAATGGGAAATTTCTTAAGATAACTTAATGAAGAATAACCGGTACCCAAATCGTCAATGGCGATTTGTACACCCAATCTTTTCAAGCTGTTCAGCTTAGCCACAGTTGTCTCTACATTCCGCATGGCGGTGCCTTCGGTGATTTCCAGCTCCAGCAAATGGGGCTCCAGACCGGTTTCTTTTAACGCGTGGAGTATCTTTTCTACCATATCTTCTTGCTGGAACTGACGCGCCGAAAGGTTCACTGAGACGCGTATTGACGGAAGGCCGGCATCCTTCCAGATCTTGTTTTGTACACAGGCAGTGTGCAGCACCCATTCACCGATAGGTAAAATCAATCCCACATCTTCCGCCAAGGATACAAATTCACCCGGATAGACCAGTCCCCTTTCGCAGTGCTGCCAGCGCACCAGTGCCTCCGTGCCGATAATCTGTCCGGTACCGACGTTCACCTGAGGCTGGTAGTGGACAATGAATTCTTTACGCTCCAGAGCGCTGCGGAGGCCATTCTCCAGTGTAAGTCGCTTGGAGGCCCTGGCGCGCAGTTCCGGTGTGTAGAGCTGGCAATTGTCTCTACCCTGCTCCTTGGCATGATACATGGCAATATCAGCATGCTTCAGCAGTGTCTCAGCGTCTTCGCCGTATTCGGGGTAGAGAGCAATCCCGATGCTGGTAGCGGTACAGATTTGATGGCCGGCAAGCGTCATCGGCTGTTTAACGCTCTTGAGGATTTTGTGCGCAATTTTTACCGCGTCCTCCGAACACTTGATCCCCGGCAATAATACCGTGAACTCGTCGCCTCCCAGGCGAGATACGGTATCATCTTCACGCACGCAGTTTTCGAGCCCGGTAGCAATTGTTTTCAGCAACTGGTCTCCGACGGTGTGGCCGAGCGTGTCATTAACGTCCTTGAAACGGTCCATGTCCAGGAACAGCACGGCCAGCATCTGCTTGTTGCGGCGTGCGTGAGCCAACTCTAGGGTAAGGCGGTCGTTGAACAGTTTCCGGTTAGGCAGGTCGGTCAGGGCGTCGTAATAGGCCATTTGCTGAATCGCCTCTTCCGTCCGCTTGCGCTCGGTAATGTCCTTTGCCACGCACACTATCCCTTGAACCTCGCCGTCATCGCCTCTCATTACAACGCCTGAAAAAAGCATGGGTATCTTTCTGTCGTCTCTTGTCAGATAATTTGTTTCTACACTGCGGATAGAACCTTTCTCAACTAAATCATCAAACCTTGTTCCTTTGGGCTGTTGTCCGTCTTTCCCAAAAATCACCGTAATCGGCTTGCCAATGAGCTCGTCCTCTCTATAGCCCAGGAGATCACAGGTGGCCCGGTTGACTGACTGAATGGCTGCCTTCGGCGTGGCCACGATAAGGGTGTCGGCCATACTTTCAATAATATTATCCACATAATCCTTGGACACAGTTGTTTTTTGTAAATCCTCCGTCATCTTATTGAAAGAAGCGGCCAACTGGCCAATTTCGTCTTGTGATTTCGCCTTTATTCGAAAGGTGAGGTCGCCTCTGGCTATCCTTTCTGTTCCCATAACCAGTTCCCTAATGGGCATGGTCAAACCGTGCACCAAGATCCATCCTATGATCACGGCAGGAAGCACTGTAACCGGCAGCAGAAAGACCACTTTTCTTAGAGTTATTTCACGCACCCGGTCTATGCTGTCACCGACCTTATCCGTCATTATAGCAGTGGTCTTTTGGATGTTCTCAGTGGAGAGACCGATACGGACAATACCAAGTCTCTTTGTTCCGGCCATAATGGGTGCGGCTATGTCAACTAAACTATTAGACAGTTTTTGTACTAACACACCTTCGGCAGCAAACGCTTTTTTAGTTATCTCATCCAGAAGCACGCCTCCCATCAGTTCGGCGCCCCCGGTAGCATCCACTAAGACACGCCCTTTATCATCCTGTACATAGATGTAACCGAAACCCTTTTCTTTCAGGGTCAGGCTGGCCAGATAATGCATCCTGGAAACGTCAAGCTCATACATTGGTTGGACAAACTGTATGGCCAAGAGGGATGCAATTGCCCGCCCCTTCTCTTCCCATTCTTCCCGGAGGGCATCAGCCATAAGGGCCTCGTTGGTCTCCTTAACCTTAGAGCGACTTTGTCTGCTGAGATCTATTATAATGACGACAAACAACCCTACCGAAAGGAAGATTAATAAAGAGACGAATGCTATGAACTTTGTGCTTATACTTTTGAATTGAAACATCTCTAGTGAAGCTCCTCCATCGGGATATTCTCAATCAACTCCTCGATAGGCTTTAAGACGTCTTCCGAATGTCCCGACAGTATTACGAATCTATCTATCTTAGAAGTCTTGAGGGCCACTCTCCCTTCCTCCGTATTATGCATGTTTAGCAATTCTTCCTTAATCCTCCCCACCAGCGTATCATCCAGCCCTTCCCTGACCATCACTAAAGTCCTCGGGACTTTTTTTGTCTCATAAATAATCTCAAAATCTTTCCTGTAGGATTCCGGGTTATCCTCCTGGTCAGACCAATCCAGATTGCTCAAGACACCGGCGTCAGTCTTCTTGTTATATACCCAGGTGGAGACGTTCAGCTCCTCGCCGGCAAAGACATAGCCTATCTTGTTCTCGGGTATGGAGGAATTGGCGGAATTTATTTCAACCAGTTCCAGGCCCTCTGCAATCATGGCGACCTTGGGAAGAAAATATCCGGAGGTAGACCCAGGGTCTTCAAAGGCGATTATCTTTCCCCTTAAGTCCTCCAGACGGCGTATCCCGCTGTCCTTTCTAACAAAGATGAGGCTGCTGTACTCCGCTGTGCCTTTTCTCATGGCCAAGAGAATAGGTCGGGCATTTACCTCTATCTTGTACAGGCAGGCTGAGAACGGGGTCTCCAGGACGATGTCCAGCCTTCCCTCTCTCAAATACTCAATTGCCGCAGCATTATCTCTTGCAAGCAGTACCTCCCCGCCCTTGATGCCCACGTCCCCAAGCCTAGACGCCAAATAGGTTATGATGGGCTCAAATCGCTCCTGCCACTCGGATATTTTTCTAGTGGCCTTTCCAATGGTAAGGACATTCTTCTCGGGGATTTCCTGGCTATATGATATGGTGGCAGGCGCAAACACAAGGGTGAGAATCAAACCAGCGGCAATGGCCTTCCGCATCAATTTGGCCCTCTCAGTAGGGGCGAGGTTACCTCACCCCTACCATTTGTTGGGTTAAACCCATAGGATACCGGAACTGCAACTATATCAAGTTTTTCAGTGATTTTCGCTCTTTCTCCACCAAGAGGTTAACAAATTTTTTGATAAATGAAAGACCTAAAAGTCTCGTCCTCGACCCTTTCCCCATCGGGGGGAGGCGGATAAGATAAGTTTCTTGTAGTGCCCGATCTCTGTATCGGACGTCTTGCGTCGGGTACTAAGACCCGACGCTACAGTAGAAAAACTGAGGTTTTAATGAAACCTCTGAAAAGTCTCCTAACACTATGTTGTCATTCTGAGCGAAGCGAAGAATCTAGATTCTTCGGTCATTTCTCTGCCTCAGAATGACAATTGTGCAGACTTTCTCAGAGCTCTGTTACCGTAAGAACAGCCCGTTCGGCGGAGGCTCCGACGGTGAGCTCAGCCAAAGGGCTCACGGACGAAGCCCTATCCCTGTCCGCGGACAGGGATATGCCCTGTCCCTGCTTACTTCGTTAGAAGATCAGCTGGTACTGCAGTTGGAACTCCGTGTCACTTAGGTCGTCCGGCGAATTCCTCTCTCTGGTTACACGCTTGACATCGGCCTGGAACTTGTGTTCGTTGCCAAAAAGGTACCAGTTAAGACCGCCGCTTATCTCACGCTCGGTGTCGTCCTGGTTTCTGGTATCCGGGTTAACGAAGGCGTAACGCCCTGCAACCTCCAGGTGCTTACTGACGTATGGGAGCGGCACAAAGTATCCCGCCTGGGCCGTATAGCCGTAGCCCTT
>MHZB01000069.1 GCA_001828605.1 Planctomycetes bacterium RIFCSPLOWO2_12_FULL_50_35
GGGATTGATAATCACCCCCACCTGCGCTGGAGGCGCATCCGACTTTGACGTGACATTCCCTTCGCCCGTCAAGGGGAAAGGGATACCAGCTCGGTCCTATAAACAAATTAACTAAACTCTGCACAAAATAATTAATGGCAGTCTTTTCCGAAGTTGTTGTGGAAAGGAGGGACGATGAGAACAACCTTAAGCGTAATTAAGGCTGACATTGGGAGTGTGGGCGGGCACATCAAGCCCAGTGCTCAGGTTTTGAAGGCGGTTAGGGATCACATAGAAACCCAGGGCAAGAAAAAGATAATTGACCATTTCATCAGCCACACCGGCGACGACATAGCCATTCTGATGACCCACACCGGCGGTGTAGGAAATGAGGGAATCCACAAGATGGCCTGGGATGCCTTTGTGACGGGCACCAATGTGGCGAAAAGCCAGGGTCTCTATGGTGCGGGGCAGGACCTGCTTAAGGACGCCTTTTCCGGAAACGTAAAGGGGATGGGACCGGCGGTCGCGGAGATGGAGATTGAGGAAAGGCCCAACGAGCCCTTCTTATTCTTTGCGGCGGATAAGACGGAACCCGGGGCCTACAACCTCCCATTATTCCTCGGTTTTGCCGACCCGATGTATTGCCCGGGCCTGATGCTCAGCCCGTCAATGGCAGCGGGTTTCAAGTTTGTGATTATGGATGTGAACAATACTGAGGGTGACCGCATAATTGAGCTGAACTCCCCTGAAGATTCATACGACATAGCAGCCCTGCTTAGAGACAATGGCAGGTTTGTTGTAGAGTCTATCTGGTCGAGACATACCGGCGACCAGGCGGCATCTGTGAGCACTTCCAGGTTGAGAAATATTGCGGGGAAATACACCGGTAAAGATGACCCAGTGCACTTGGTCCGCACACAGGCTCAGTTTCCGGCGACCGGCGAGATACTTTCTCCGTACAGCATCGGTCACTATGTGGCGGGTACGATGAGGGGCAGTCATAACGGCCCCATGATGCCTTGCAAGCAGAACACCACCATTTCCTTCTTTGACGGACCTGCGGTGGTTACCTGCGCAGCCTTCTGTGTGCATAACGGCAAGCTTACGGAGCCTGCCGATGCCTTTGACCATCCGTTCTGGGACTGGGTGAGGGGCAATGTCTCTCAGAAGGCCCAGGAGATAAGGCGTCAGGGCTTCTCAGGACCCGCAATGTTGCCGTACGATGATTTAGAATACGGCGGTATCGTGGATAAGATGAAGAAGCTGGACAAGAAGTTCAAGATAAGGGAAGGGGAAAAGACGCCGGTCTCGGTGTGATACGTTTTACGGTACTGCGAGGTTATAACAAAGGGTGTTGGGGAATCATTTATTTCTCAACACCCTTTTCTTTTAAGAATCTCTTGGAGAGTTCTTTGAGTGTGTCTCTCATCTCCGGCAATTTTTTGAGCAGGGCCTGGAGGCGTTTTTCTTCCATAATGGGCTTGGCCGGTGAACCCCATACGACGGAGCCGGGTGAAATGCTCTTGTAGACGTTTGACCCGCCGCCAATGATTGAGCGGTCGCCGACCACGGCGTGGTCCGTCACACCTACGTCCTCGGCAATCATTACATTTTTGCCGATGACTGCACCGCCGGCAATCTTTGCATAGGCAATGAGCATGGAATCCTCACCGATAGTCACGTTGTGTGCAACGTGAGAGTGGTTGTCTATCTTAACGCCGCGGGAGATTATGGTTTTATCCATGGTTGCGCGGGCAATGGTGACGTTACAGCCTATCTCTACGTCGTCGCCGATCTCTATGGTCCCAACCTGGGGTATCTTCACGTGGCGACCCTCTACCTGTAGGTATCCGAAGCCGTCGCCGCCAATGACAGTCCCTGAATGTATAATGACACGTTTACCAATGGTTACAGATTCCCTTATGGTGACCTGCGGGTATATGACTGTATTATCGCCAATGCGGGTGTTTCGTCCTATATAAACCAGGGGGTGGATAGTAACGCCGTTGCCAACCACCGTCCCATCCTCGATGACACTGTATGCACCGATGGAGGTATCCTTACCCAGGGAGGCCCCTCTGGATACAGATGCCGACGGATGAACGCCCTTTGGCTGCGCCGTATTTTTTTCTGCTATCACCTGTAGAAATTTTGTAAAGGACAGGAACGGGTCGTCCACTACGATAAGCGGCTTACCAAGCTCAGGTATGTCCCTGTGTGTTACCAGGGCAGAGGCCTTCGTCCCTAGGGCTTTTTTAACCAGGTTTTCCCCCTTGACAAAGCTGACGTTGCCGGGTTTTGCGCCCTCCAGACTGCCAACGCCTGTAATCTTAGTACGGCCGTCTCCTACCAGTCTGCCGCCCGTGATGGAATGAATCTGGCTTAAGGTGTATTCCATGAACTGGGCCTCCTGTCTATAATGATTCATCTCTAAAAGGCTTACGGCAAATACTATCACACGTCTATCAAGCGGTCAAACTCAATTTTGTATTGACAGAAAGATTGCGTGTTGTTATGTATTGCGGGATTTAGTTTACCTTTTACGATGCACTTGTGAGAAAAGGGAAAGGTCTATTTCCGGTGGAGACTAAGGCGCGCGACATGAATTTCCTGTGCGAGGAGGCGGTACGTCTTGACGCTACGGAGGCCAAGATAATATCTGTATCAAGCATTGTGGTGGAACCGTGGGTCCAGATGAAATGTAGATTTGGCTGCTCTTATTACAACAAATCCAAAACCTGTCCCCCCTTTGCACCCACTTACAGAGAGACCAGGGATATGCTGAGATGTTACAGGCACGCCGTACTGATAGAGGGTCAGCCGCCGGGCAAGAAATTTAAGGAATTGCTTCTAAAACTGGAGTTGGAGGCTAACATTGCGGGTTTCCACAAGGCCTTTGCCATGGGCGCCGGTCCATGTCCGCTCTGCCCCACATGTCCTGAGAGCGAGCCGTGCCTTCTGCCTTATCATGCAAGACCTTCTATGGAGGCCTGCGGTATAGACGTTTTCCAAACGGTGAGAGACAACGGCTTTGAAGTCCGCTTCCTTGAGGAAAAAGGCACGTATGTGAAATACTTCGGCCTTATACTCCTGGAATAACGAGGTTTTCAGATTTTACTTGACAATGTGGATACTGAATAATAAAATTCATCAAATTCCAAGAGGTTTGATGCTTACGTAAGTGTAAGGCCGATGCGGCCGTAGGAGAGTAAGGGGAATGTAAAGGCCGAACATGCACTCCCTTTCTCCTTTCTTTATTTTTGAATTTGTAGCGTAGGTTATATGCCCAATCCAAAAAGAAAACATAGTGTGTCTAGAGGTAGGAAAAGACGCACTCACGACAGACTTATCCCTCCGAATATTCCAAGTTTCCAGCGGGCTCAGGGTGCAGCGGGAGATTTGTCGAAACGTTTTATATGTCCCCAGTGTAAGCATATAAAAATGTCGCACACGATTTGTCATAATTGCGGTTACTATAACGGCAGGCAGGTTATAGCAGTGGAAAGGGTATAATATGCGTGTTGCAGTGGACGCGATGGGCGGCGATAAGGCCCCGTTGGAGATAGTAAAAGGGGCGGTTCAGGCGGCAGGTAAGTTCAAGGACGACGAAATAATACTTGTCGGCGATGAATCTGAGCTGACAAAGTTGATTAAAACGTTCCAACCGCATTTGAGTAAACTTACCAACCTATCTATCCGGCACGCACCGCAGGTAGTGGGTATGGAGGAGTCGGGCGTTGCTGCCCTCAGAAAAAAGGCCGATTCTTCTATTACAAAGTGCGTTGAGTTAGTGGCAAATGGAGAGGCGGAGGCGATGGTCAGTGCCGGCAATACCGGTGCTGCCGTGGCCGCAGGCAGCATGCGGTTGCGAACGCTTAAGGGGGTAAAGAGGCCTTGTTTGGCGGCTGCCGTACCGACCCGTTTTGGCAGTTGTCTCATTGCGGATATAGGCGCTAACCTCAAGTGCAAACCTATTCATCTCTTCCAATACGCAGTGATGGCCTCGGTGTTCAGCAAATACGTTCTCGGAGTTAAAGAACCGAGGGTTGGCGTGTTGAATATAGGCTCCGAGCGCGGCAAGGGAAATGACCTGGCTAAGGAAACTCATAATCTACTGCAGCGGTCTAACCTGAATTTTGTAGGCAACTCTGAGGGTCTGGACATACTGGAAGGTAAGTTTGATATAGTGGTCTGTGACGGGTTTGTAGGTAATGTACTCATCAAGTTTGCCGAAGGACTTGCCGAAAGCATTATGCATGCCCTGAAATCTGAGGCGTCAAGCAGTATCCGGACGATGCTGGGGATGAGATTATTAAAACCAGCCCTCAAGAGGATGAAGAACAGGATGGATTATTCCGAATATGGGGGAGTTCCTCTGCTTGGGATAGAAGGCGTTTGTATCGTTTGTCACGGCAGGTCGGATGCTAAGGCTATACAGAGTGCCATAAGAGAGGCGCTGCAGTTCGGCAAACATAACGTAAACAACCATATTGTTTCAGAGTTGGAGACTTGCGGCATTTGCGAAAGTACTGTTGTGGAATGAGCACGTATCACAAGGTATTAACACGAAAGGAGTTTCCTCACAAGGCCAATATGGAAAGAAACGGCGGTTATAGAGTGGCAATTGCGGGCACAGGCGCTTATGTCCCGCCCAAGAGATTAACGAATAGAGACCTGGAAAAGATGGTGGATACTACCGATGAGTGGATAACAAAACGTACCGGCATAAAGGAGCGTCGTATTGTGGAGGATGGAGTAGCCTCCTCAGACTTGGCCTCTAAGGCTGCCATGAGGGCCCTGAAAGACGCCAAGGTTTCCCCTAAGGATGTACAACTGATCATCACTTCTACTATTACGCCTGACAGCCTTTTCCCTTCAACCTCTTGTTACGTACAAAAACACATCGGCGCAAAAAATGCAGGGGCATTTGATGTTCTTGCGGCATGCGCAGGGTTTATATATGCCCTCTCAATAGGAGAAAATTATGTCCGTGCAGGAATGGTCGACAACGTGCTGGTTATAGGCGCAGAGACCCTTTCGAAGGTTACCGACTACACGGACAGGTCAACGTGTATCTTGTTTGGCGACGGGGCGGGTGCAGTCTTGTTGCGGAGGGCAAAGGGCAAGCATTGCTCTGAAGTCCTTTCGACCCACCTTGGTGCAGACGGCAAACACACCGACGTACTGACCCTGCCAGCGGGAGGGTCTAAGATTCCGTCTACCACAAAGAGCATAAAAGAGAGACTTCACTATATTAAGTTTCGCGGAAGGGAAGTATTCAAGCTTGCCATAACCAATCTTACTAAGATTATGAGAAAGACCATCGACTCCTCTGACTATACCGTCGATGATTTCAGTCTGTTCATACTCCATCAAAGCAACTTTCGTATTATAGAGGCCACGATGGAGCGGCTTCACATCCCGCCCGAGAAGACATTCTTCAACATCGATAAGTACGGGAACACATCCTCTGCTTCCATTCCCATTGCGCTGGACGAAGTGAAAAAATCCGGCAGATTAAAACCAGGAGACCTCGTTCTCTTAGCTGCGTTTGGCGGTGGATTGACCTGGAGTTCCTCCATAATTAGATGGTAGGGATGAACAAACGGGCCTTCCTCTTCCCTGGTCAGGGTGCCCAGCACGTCGGTATGGGCAAGGACTTTTTTGAACAATTCGAAGAGGCAAGGAATGTATATCTGAGAGCCAATGATGTCTTGGGTTTTGACCTAGCGTGGATATGTTTTTCCGGCGAAGAGACGGAACTCTCAAAGACCTTCATATCGCAGCCCGCCATCCTTGTAACAAGTATTGCCATGCTAGAGGTCATCAAGTCCCTAAGGGGGACAAGCGCTACGGCATGCTCCGCCGCATGTGGCCACAGCCTGGGTGAATATACAGCGCTGGTGTTTGCGGGGGCAATTAGTCTGGAGGATGCCGTTAGGGTCGTTTACAAAAGAGGCAAATATATGCACGAGGCGACGGACAAGACCCCAACAGGCATGGTGGCTGTCCTTGGTCTGACAGATAAAGATGTAGAGGGTATCTGTCAAGAGGTCTCGTCATACGGAGTAGTTTGTGCGGCCAACTATAATTGCCCGGGCCAGGTAGTTATCTCCGGAGAAAATGATGCCCTGGGGGAGGCGGTAAAACTTGCGAAGAGTAGGGGCGCAAAGGCCGTTCCTCTCAAGGTCGGCGGTGCGTTTCATTCCCCTTTCATGGCCTCGGCTCAGGCCAAGTTGGCGCCGGAACTTGAAAAGCTCCGTGTCATCAGGGCAAGTGTGCCCGTGGTCGCTAACGTAAATGCAGGATACGTTAGAGAACCTGATGAGATTAAAGATGCGCTTCTCGCTCAAATTACCAATCCGGTACGTTGGACCCAGTCAATGGGGACCCTTTTTAGAGACGGCGTGAATGAGTTTTATGAGGTGGGTCCTGGTAAGGTGTTGAGTGGACTGCTTCGCAGGATAGACCCGAATAAGGAGGTCAGAAATATAGAATCTGTACATTCGCTAGATGCCGCGCTGAGCGGGTAATTAGGACAGCTTTCCCAGTAGATACTCTTGACATCCACACACACTTTGATTATATTGTCGGTTTCAAAAAGATGTATTCAACTAAAAGTTCCGTTCTAAGGAGGATATGGCGTGCCGTCCGTGGCAGAGAGAGTTGTTGAATTAGTAAGCAAACAGATGGGTGTTAATGCGCAACAGATTACCCCCCAAACGTCTTTTGTTAACGACCTTGGAGCAGACTCCCTGGATACCGTTGAGCTCATCATGGAATTTGAAGACGCTTTTGATATGAATATTCCGGATGAGGAAGCAGAAAAGATACAAACGGTGGGAGATGCAATCGAGTACATTGAAAAGCGAGCAAAATAGATGGGGGGGTAATAGGGTAGTAATAACCGGTTTAGGAACGGTTACCCCAGTAGGTTGCGATAAGAAAGAGTTTTGGCTCGCCGTCTCCCAAGGGAAAAGTGGCATAAAACCCATCAAGGGTTTTGATACCACGGATTTTGATGTCCGCTTTGCCGGCGAGGTACAAGATTTTGATCCCTCCTTCTGGTTTGACCAGAAACAGATACGCCGCTTAGACCCCTTCGTGCAGTACGCCTTTGCCGCTTCTAAAATGGCGGTGGATGACTCCGGCCTTGATTTTGCGAAAGAAGATCCGACCAGGGTGGGCGTCATCATAGGCTCCGGCATGGGAGGTCTCCAAGAGCTGGAGGCCCAGCACACCGTGTTGATGCAACGCGGTCCTTCGAGAATCTCGCCATTCATGATCACGAAGCTCATGATAAACGCAGCATCTGGCTATGTGGCCATACACTACGGTCTTCGTGGTCCGAACCTGGGAGTAGTCAGCGCCTGTGCCACAGGCGCCCACGCTATTGGAGAGGCCTTCAGGCTCCTTCAGAGGGGAGACGTGGATGTGGTTATCTCAGGCGGGAGCGAGGCCGTTATAACTCCGCTGGGAGTGGCTGCCTTCAGCAGTATGAAGGCGCTTTCTACCAGGAACGACGACCCTCAGTCGGCCTCAAGACCTTTTGACAGGGATCGGGACGGCTTTGTGCTGGCAGAGGGGGCGGGCGTTGTGATACTTGAAGAACTGTGGCATGCACGAAAAAGAGGGGCTCATATATATGCGGAGGTCTTGGGCTACGGTCTCAGCGCAGACGGCAGCCACATGGCTGCACCCGACCCCAACGGTAGAGGAGCGATCCACGCCATAGAAAGCGCACTAAAGGACGCACGGTGTTCACCGAAAGACATAGCGTACATAAATGCACATGCCACATCCACTCCGCTTGGGGATGAGATAGAAGCGATGTCCATAAGCAAGGTCTTTGATGACTACGCAACGAAAGTACCCGTCAGCTCTACAAAATCAATGATGGGCCATTTGCTTGGAGCTGCAGGCGCTGTGGAACTGATTGTTTGTGTGCTGGCCATGCAAGAGGGTGTCATACCGCCCACAATCAACTACGAAAATCCGGACCCGAAGTGTTGTAAACTGGACTTTGTACCCAAGAAGGCCAGGGAAGCGAAGGTTGATATGGCGATGTCAAACTCATTCGGTTTCGGCGGGCACAACGTTACTCTTGTAGTGGGGAGAGAGAGGAAGTAAAGTTAGGATGTTACGCGCCGTACCGTGATGTGCCTCTTCCAGTCCTTGTCGTTACGGTCCGGAAAATCGCTGCGGTAGTGAACCCCCCTTGTCTCTTTTCGCTCCAGTGCGCTGTCCGTGATGAGCCTGGAGAGAAACAGCATGTTTTGTAGTTCCCATCCGTAAGGTGAGTGGAACTCCTTGTCCATGATGTATTCCGACCAATGCCCTATCTCTTCAGATGCCTCTTTTAAGTGTTGCTCGTTTCTCTCAAGTCCGACATCTCTCCACATGAGGCTCTTAAGTGCATACCTTATGTCGCCCAGGTTAAGCCCTCTCTGCCTCCGTGCCTTTACCATTACTTTTAGAGGATAAGTTTTGGTTTCGTTTCTATTTCTCCTAAGTGCATCTGCAATCGTCATCCCCACCCTGTGGCCGTATACCAGACACTCTAGAAGTGAATTGCTGCCTAGACGGTTTGCGCCGTGCAGTCCGGTTGAGGCCGTCTCTCCACAGGCATATAGGCATGCTACATCTGTACGGCCCTTCTTGTCCACCTTCACGCCGCCAATCATATAGTGGGCACTGGGTCTTACAGGAATGGTTTCTTTTGAGATGTCTATGTGGAAAGAGGCGCATATAGACCATATCTTAGGGAAACGCATCTTCAATCGTTTCTTGGGTATGTGCCTTGCGTCAAGGTATACGTGGGTATACTCTGTGGACTGCATCTCGCGCACTATGCTGCGGCTGACCACATCCCTCGGTGCAAGCTCTGCCATGGGATGGTAATCCGGCATAAAACGTTTGCCTTCCTTATTGATTAGTAAAGCGCCTTCCCCCCTGAGGGCCTCTGTTGCAAGCGACCTTGCGGCGCCGGCGATGTAGAGGGTTGTTGGGTGAAACTGTACGAACTCCAAGTCCCTCAAAGTTGCCCCTGCCCTGTAGGCCATGGCTACGCCGTCACCAGTGGCTACGTCAGAATTGGTTGTCTCTCGATACACATGGCCGCATCCTCCGGTGGCAAGCAGGGTCTCTTTGGCCCATATCACCATTTTGCCCTTGTGTCTATGCCATACTATCGCTCCACAACAGTGACCATCCGTCGTCAAGAGGTCTACGGCGAAATAATGCTCGAGGGTGCTTATGTTGCTGCATGTTTTTATGAAATTTAGCAGGGCCTCCTCCACTACCATGCCTGTGGAGTCACCCTTACCATGTATTATCCTGGGGTAGCTGTGACCGCCTTCTACCGTAAAGGCCAGTTGACCGTCCTCGCGGTCAAAACAGGTTCCAAGACCTATAAGTGTCTTTATTCTCTTGGGACCTTCTTTTACTACCTCTTCCACTACTGTGGGTTCACACAGTCCCTGTCCGGCATCCAAGGTGTCATTTATGTGGCTGTCAAAGCTGTCATCATGGGCAAGCACTACTGCAATCCCTCCCTGGGCGTGCATGGTATTGTTTTCACTCAGCTTATCCTTGGATACAATCAGCACTCGGCCCTCCCTGGATGCCTCTAAGGCAGCAGTAAGACCGGCGATACCGCTCCCAATTATCAACACGTCTGTATTTATTTGCGGCAATTGGGCGGTATTAAAATCTGTCAAATATCTTCTCAATGGTTTTTGGTTATTCATGTTAAGTCATATTTTATTTATCACAACAAGGTTTGTCAAAGGAGAGTATCTTTTTTTCTTGACAAGTAAATCCTTTCATACTATAGTTATGCACACAAAAGTAAGGGTAGTGGAGTTTGAAGTACGGCGGTCACGGCAGTATATTCTTACAGTTTAAGCCATTAGTAAAATGTTGTTCCTCTAGAGTGCTTACCAATTAATCATATTTACCCTAGAGGGTAAGACCGTAAGACCTTTTGTTGCGGATACTAACCAGAATTGTATAACGGCTCGATTCCTTAAGAAAGGGGGAGACAGCAATGGTAGTTTATGGTGTCCTGACCCTTGCAGCGATTGGCAGCCTTCTAGTGCTTATTGCAGGGTTTGTAGGAGCCAAGCCCTTCTTGGCGCTAAATTTAAAGCCTGATGCTACTATGACCGAGGCGCAGCTGACAGCACTATTGGGGGCCCTTAGGGTACCTCTTATCTGGTCTATGCTAATGTTCGCTCTCGGGGGATGCTTTGTATTTATAGCATTCTTCATCTTTGCAGTAGGTACTCTGTATTAAAAAGTAAAAAGCCATCTGTCTGATTGAGGGGTATTACTTTGTGTATGGTGTTTGTCAACACAGACGCAAGATAAGAATCGGAACCCAAAAAGGGAGGATGTAGATAATGTTGCTTGTCGTCCAGATACTAGGAGCAATCGGTGGTTTGTTGGTGCTTATTGCAGGGTTTGTGGGAGCTGCACCCTTTGTAAGACTTAACCTGCCGTCAGGTACTACACTGAATGCTGCACAGATGACGGGAGTCGTGAGGGTGCTAAAGAGTTATTTGAGCTGGTCTTTGACCCTGTTCGGTATAGGCGGAATCTTTTTGTTCGCTGCGTTCCTTATTTTTCTGTGTCTATAAGTATTTAGACACGGCTGGCGCCTTTTTAGGCGGGGCCTTTAGCGCTCATTCCAGTCCTGCTCTGTCTCAACCATTTTAATTCTCGATTTAAAGTCTGAGGTTGTCATGGGTGAGGCGTACTAACAGAGCTATTTGTGGTTTGCAGGGTGCTTTTGTGTGGTCTTGTTCTGCTGGTTGTGGCGTTTCGCTTTCGGTGTGCGGTTGCCGTGAGAACTTGTTTTAAGACCGAAAGCCTTATATCTGATTGAGGAGTGTTATTCTGTGCATGGTTTTATGCGCACAGCACTTAAGGATAAGAAACTGAACTCTAGAAAGGGGGGATGTTAACGATGTTGATTGCCGTCCAGATACTTGGTGCAATCGGTGGTTTGTTGGTGCTTATTGCAGGGTTTGTAGGTTCCAAGCCATTTATAACTCTTAAGCCGCCAGCTTCTGCGCTTAATGCAGCGCAACTGACCGGGGTATTTAGGCTCTTAAAGACCTATATGAGCTGGGCGCTGCTCCTATTCGCCCTAGGCGGCATATTTATAATGGCTGCATTTATTGTGTTTATGATTATGTAGTCGAAGAGAGGGTTTTTTGTTTTTGCCGGAAATCAGATAGCCTGTTAAGGGAGGAGTTTTGTGTTCTAGAATCCCTTCTGTGTTACCCTTCTGCATTTACCCGCCCCAATTCACTCTTATTCCCCAGTTAGAAGGATCGAGATACAGAATAAGCTGGGGAATTTCTTTATTGTTTTTCATAAGGCCATGACGACCCTGGAAAGAACAAGAGTAGATAACACAAGTGCAAGAGGAGAGGCCCCTTGCATCGCAGCCTGCCCCATTAATCAAGATGCGAGGGACTATGTACAGCTTATTGCCAGAGGGAGGTTTGAAGAAGCCTTTCGTCTGGTAAGGTCTAAGAACACGTTTCCCGCCTCTTGCGGCCGTATTTGCACGCGCCGCTGTGAGGACGCATGCAGACGCTCCGCCGTAGACGAACCCATCGCCATCGCATGGCTCAAAAGATTTCTTTCCGACAAGGATTTCAGTCCGTCTTTGGAAAATCGCAAGGCCCGATACCAGGAAAAGGTAGCCATCGTTGGTGCCGGTCCTGCCGGACTTACTGCCGCAAACGACTTATCCCTTCTTGGATACAAGTGTGTAATCTTCGAGGAACTACTTGAGCCTGGCGGTATGTTGCGCACGGGCGTACCACGCTACCGCCTGCCAGGACATTCTCTGGACAGTGACATAAGCGACATCCTGCGCCTTGGTGTTGAACTGCGGACAGGTGTAAAACTGGGCTTAGATATCACGGTAGACACCCTCTTTGAAGAAGATTTTAAGGCCGTTTTCATTGGTATAGGGGCTCACAAATCGCTAAGGCTTGATGTACCGGGCGAGGACCTTGCCGGAGTGATACCTGCTGTAGAATTCCTAAGAAAGATTAGTCTGGGTAAGACAATAAATCTTGGGAAAAAGGTGGTCGTGATAGGCGGAGGCGATACCGCCTTGGATTCGGCACGCACAGCGCTGCGGGTGGGTGCAAAAGAGGTTACAATCGTATACCGCAGGTCTGTGGAGGAGATGCCATGTGAAAAGGTGGGTCGTTTAGAGGCCGAAGAAGAGGGCGTACGGTTTAAGTTCCTGACGTCTCCCGTGGAGCTCCTGGGTAATGACGGCGTCAAGGTTGTCAAGTGCATAAAGATGGAATTGGGCGAGCCGGACCAGAGCGGCAGACGGAGGCCGATACCTGTAACCGGTTCCGAGTTTGTCATGGACGTAGACAACGTCATTATGGCTATTGGGCAGTTACCGGAGTTGTCGTCTTTAAATGACTCAGGACTCAGTGTAACCTCAAAGAATGTCATTGGTGTTGAAGAGGAAACCTTGGCTACCAACAGACCCGGTGTGTTCGCCGGTGGTGATGCAGTAAAGGTGGGTGGTACCCTTATAGAGGCAATAGCCCATGGCAGAAGGGCAGCCGTAGCCATACACGGCTATCTCAGGGGAAAGGGATTCGATGCATCAAAAGGCCCCACACCTATGACGGACATTTCCTCTCGCAGAATTGGGCTTATAAAAAGGGAACTCCGCAAAAAGGTGCCGATTCTCTCCGCGGGTATTAGGGTGCGGGACTTCAGTGAGGTGGAGCTGGGATATTCCGACCAACTGGCCATGATGGAGGCCCGGCGGTGTTTAAACTGTGGTGCAGGTGCAGAGGTGGACCCGGAACTCTGTGCGGCCTGTCTGACGTGTGTGAGGGTATGTCCGTACGACGTGCCGGAACTAAACAGGGTTGAAAAGAAGGCCAAGATAGGCGTTGATTGCCAGTCCTGCGGCATTTGTGTGGTAGAGTGCCCCGCCAGGGCAATAACACTTAAGGACCGTTATGAAGACCGGGGTATGGACGGCCTAAAAAAGGCCGTAGAAGAGTTCTCAGGCCCGGAATTTGGCCCGAGGGTCGTTGTGTTCCTTTGTCTGTACGATTCCCAGTCTGAGGTTGTGGTATCAAGACTAGGTCGAACAAGAAGTAATATAAAAACGGTGCAGGTCTCTTGTATAGGAAAGCTGGATTCAACGCTCATGTTAAAGGCGTTCGAGGAGGGGGCAGATGGTGTAGTGGTGGCGGGTTGTTTACCGGGGGAGTGTCCGTATCAGACCGGACACGCATGGGCGAAGAAGAGGTTTGACTATGTAGCGGGAATCCTCTCAGACATGGGACTTGAGGCTGAGAGATTCCAGTGGCTCTCTCCGTCTCCCACAGAGCAGTTTTTCAAAGAGATGGAACAAATGACTGAGGAGCTCAAGAAGCTCGGTCCTGTGTTTAAACGCAGCAGATAATGATTGTGATTTAACGTGGGGTGTAAAAGGGATGATAGTAGCTAAGCCGAAGTCGTTGGAATATATAAAGAAGCGTATAAAGAATCATAAGAAGATCGCCGTTGTAGGATGCGGAGGTTGCGTAACGGTTCGTCCGGTGGGGGGGGAAAAACAGGTAGCTGAACTTGCCTCCGTTCTGCGCATATGGGCCAAGAAGGAGGGTTTGAACCTTGAAATAGAAGAGGATACCGCACTCAGACAGTGTGAGCCGGAATTTATAGATGAGCTTAGCGATAAGATGAAGGGCTGCGATGCCGCCATATCACTTGCCTGTGGCGTAGGTGCACAGTGTCTGGCGGAGAGGTATTCCGACGTAAAGGTCTCTCCCGGTGTGGATGCGGTGTTTATGGGCGCCACTATAGAACCGGGATTATATTGGGAGCGCTGCGTGGGTTGTGGGGACTGCATCATAGGTGAGACCGGCGGTTACTGTCCTGTGAGCCGCTGTGCCAAGAGTCTTCTCAACGGTCCCTGTGGCGGTTCTCAAGGTGGGAAGTGTGAAGTGGATCCAAATACGCCCTGCGTGTGGGAGCAAATATACAAGCGCTCAGAGGAGAGCGGCGACAGGGACGCAATAGACAAATTTGTACCCCCGAAGGACTGGTCTATACGCCCCTCAAGACTTACGCTGGAGCATGTAAGGGTTAAGACGGAGGGGCGGGCTACTTAACATGATAGCGGGTAGCAACTTAGAAAGATTGCTGAGGGCCGGTAAGTTCGTGGTTACGGCCGAACTCGGTCCTCCCAATGCCGCCGACAGAACGGTTGTAGAAAAAAAGGCGGCCCTCCTCAAGGGATACGCCGACGCCTTTAACGTCACGGACTGTCAGACGTCTGTGGTGAGAATGTCAAGCATCGCTTCGGCAGTAATACTGATGGAGGCCGGCCTTGAGCCCGTTGTTCAGATGACGTGCCGCGACCGCAACCGCATCGGGCTGCAGAGCGACCTCCTGGGTGCAGCGGCGCTGGGGATGAAAAACCTCCTCTGCCTCACGGGCGACCATCCGAAATTTGGCGACCACCCCACCGCAAAACCTGTATTTGACCTGGATTCAGTCCAACTCCTCCACATGGTAAAGACGATGAGGGACGAGAAGAGACTTCTGTCCGGCACCGAGATAGCCGTAGGGCCCAGATTTTTCTTAGGTGCGGCCGAAAACCCGTTTGCCGGTACCATTGACATTAGGGCAAGACGCCTGGCAAAGAAGATGGCCGCCGGGGCAGAATTCTTTCAGACACAGATAGTCTATAACGTAGAGAAATTTACTGCATGGATGAAGGCAGTCCGGGATATGGGACTTCATAAGAAGGCATTTATACTGGCGGGCGTGGCACCCCTGAAATCCCCGGGTATGGCAAGGTACATGAAACAGAACATACCAGGTATGGACGTGCCTGATGAAATTATCGCCCGCATGAAGGAAAAGAAGTCTAAGGAAGAGGGAATCCAGATTTGCCTGGACATAATAGAACAGCTCAGAGATATTGAAGGTGTAGCCGGCGTCCACATAATGGCCATCGAGTGGGAAGAGATAGTTCCTGAGATAGTCGAACGCGCCGGCCTGCTGCCCCGTCCTGCCCCAGAATCCTTCCGAAACCCAGTCTAACTTTTAGATAAAATCCTGTAAGAGTTCACGAATACCGTACGTCACTCTGAGCGAAGTGAAGAATGCCGTAGGGGCGGGATAACCCCGCCCCTACTCCTCAGAATGATCCGCCTAAGGCGGATTGAACGTGGCTGTCGTGCCAGAGGCGGATCCACCTCCGGGCGCGGACAAGCTACCACGCTACACGCCTTGCTCAGAATGACATAGGGTGTTGGAGCGACTTTTTAGAACTCTCTAGATGTAAACAAATCCCCGGAACCCATCCCCAATCTATTCGTTTACATTCAAATAGGAATGGTGTATAATCCGCTCTCTCCTTTATGGTTTTTACGATTAATTTAGGAGGAGGGTACTAAAATGATGGCAGATTTTAGGATTGTGCCTATTGGTACCGGCTCGAGCAGCCTCAGTCATCAATTGGCAGAGGTGCTGGCCGAGGTGGACAAAAGCGGCGTCGACTACAAGGTTAATGACATGCGGACAGTCTTAGAGGGTGACTGGGACACGGTAATGAGACTCATAAAGAAATGTCATGACAAGATGATGGAGAGCTCCGAAAGGGTGACTACTATAATCACTATTGACGACCGAAAGGGCAGGACCGTTCACATCGGCGACAAGGTCGCTTCGATAGAAAATGCATTGGGGAAGTCCCTGCGCAAGTGATTAGTTTAGTGAGAAAGATACGTGGACTTAGATATTATCAAAGAGATTTCTAAGATTGAGGAAGAGGCCGAAAAGATAGTCGAGGAGGCCAAAAGTAGGGCGAAGTCCCTTGCGGCCGGAGCGGAAGATAAGCTGACACCGCTCAGACTCAAATGCGAAAAGGAGTTTGAGGCCGAGGCGCAAAAATTGAGGCGCCGTTTTAAAGAAGAAACCGAACAGGCAGAATCAAGGCTCAAGGAGGCGTTTGAGGATACCCGGGCCTTCATCCTGCAAAGAGAGAGAGAACGGTTCGATGATGTAGTGTCGTTTCTTATAAACAGAATCCGCGAGTTTTGAGACATGGCTATTGACAGGGTCAAAAGGGTAACCTTACTGGTCCCAGCCTATAAGAGCAGACCCCTTATATCCAGACTTTATCAACTCGGCGTCTTACACGTCTCGGATGTTTTTTCCAGTATACCCACCGCACAGGTCACCCTAAGAAAATATTCCACAAGCGCACACGACGGCGGAGATAAAATCCAGAAGCTGGAGTTTGTCGTCTCCGCCTTGTCTTTGTATCTAACACGGAAAAAGTCCTTTCTAGATGGACTTTTCCCTGTCCCTGTACAGGTAAAGAAAAAGGAATTTATAGAGACTATCTCTGCCTTCCAGATAGACCGCGTCCACGACGATTGCAAAGCCCTTTGCGATGAAGAAACATCCGTTAAAAGGGAACTGAACGATGTTCGCCAGGAGATGGAACTCCTTAAGGGCTTGTATGGGCTGCCGTGGACACTATCTGAACTGAAGGCAATCCGTAAGGTGGTTGTCAGACTGGGTGTCTTTTCTAAGGAGAGCTGGCACAAGCTCACCGATAACCCGCAGGCCAAAGAAATCCTTTCGTGGCAGGACGTCACCCCCGCCAGCGTAAAATGGGAGAGGATATTGGTTGTTTGTCTGCCCAAGGACGACGTGGAGGCCAAAAGCCTGCTTGCCTTTCACGGGTTTCATGAATTGACCGTACCGGAGTTCCCGGGCAAGGCTGAGGAAAGAGGCTCCGAATTGGAGAAGAGGGAATACATCCTGCTGGACAGGCAGGAGACACTGCGGGCCAAGATGCTCCAATTGGCCGACCAGTACCATCATAAGGCCGTAGCCCTTCTTGGATACCTGGAGAGTGAGAGGGAGAAGCAAGCCGTCGAGACGAATTTTGCCAGGTCAAAAAAACTCCTCGTGATAACTGGATATATACGGACAAGGGACGTCCATATGTTAGAAGACGCTCTCAAGGCAGAATTCCCTCAGCACGCGGCAATCTATAATGACCCGTCCCCGGAGGAGAATGTGCCCGTGTCGCTGACGCTCAGCACATTGTTCCGCCCCGTACAACTGATCACGAACATGTTTGGACTGCCTAATTATTTCACCTTCGACCCCACGCCTTACATCGTACTTAATTTTCTTCTATTTTTTGGAATCTGTTTTGGCGACGTTATATATGGAATCATGTTGATGGGACTTTCCTATTATATGATGAGACGCTACAGGTTGAATTATGGACTGAGTAATTTCTTCTGCCTCTTTTTCTATGCCGGGATAAGTACGGTATTTTGCGGCGCCTTGATGGGTGGGTGGGCAGGTGACCTTTATAAGCCTGAGTACCTGGGCCAGGGCAATCCGCTGCTTCGTCTCAAAGAGACGCTCAGCGTGTTTGACCCGCTTAACGACATCCTCGTTGCACTGGTCATTGCGCTGGGGCTTGGAATAGTCAACCAGTTCTATGCCCTTGGTCTCAGGATGTATCGTGAGTTCAGGATGGGCAGACCAGCGGATGCGCTTCTGGACGGCGGGATGTGGCTGATATTCCTGTCGGGTCTTGTTATACTAATTGGCCATGTCTTTATCGCAGCACCACCCGAGATGGTAAGGATAGGAAAGGCCGCCGCTGTGCTGGGTGTCATCGGTCTGGTGCTTACTCAGGGCAGAAAGACAAAGGGCATAGCAGCCAGGCTGATTACGGGGCTAATCAGTGTCTACGGTATTGTGGGTACATACGGCGCTACTACGTTCATAAGTGACATCCTGTCCTATTCAAGGCTATTGGCGCTGGGGCTTACTACGGGCATCATCGCGATGTCATTTAACATCATAGCTGACCTGGTGGGTTCGGCCGGAACCATATTCTTCATACTGGCGCTGATTATCGGCCATACGCTGAACTTTGCGATATGCATAATAGGCTCATTTGTGCATCCGGCGAGGCTTATAATGCTGGAATTTTTCAGTAGATTTTATGAGGCTGGAGCCGTCCGTTTCAGGCCTTTTGGCTTTCACTCGGAGAGGATTCAGATAATAGACTGATAAGGGGTCTAAACTTATGGAAGAATTCCTGAGGATTCATTTCTTAGAAACCGGTCTGGGCTGGGCAGGTACGGGGGCAATGCTGGCAGTAATGTTTGGTGGTATGGGGTCGGCCAGGGGCATTCGCATTGCCGTCGGCCAGGCAGCGGGTGTGCTATCCGAGAAACCAGAGCTTTTTGGAAGGCTCCTTGTGTTGATGGCCATGCCGGGCACCCAGGGGTTTTACGGCTTTATCTGCGCCATCACAATCGCCATGAGAATAGGGCTGATTGAGAGCGCTGTCAACGTGAGCCCCATAACAGGTATGGGGCTATTCTTTACGGGTCTTTCTATGGGAATCGTCCTGTGGAGGAGTGCCATATGGCAGGGAGAGGCCGCTGCAGCGGCCATAAATTTAACTGCAAAAAGGCCGGAGGAGGCAGGCAGGGCAATCCTCATGCCGGCCTTGATAGAGACCTACGCCGTGGTGGCCCTTCTAGCGGCTATCCTCATGATAATGTGGCTGACGAAGACAGGCGGCCTGACCTTCGTTACCCCGGAGATAACTCCCCATTAGAAGGCCATGTCCCTGGAAAGAATAAAGACTCAGTTGCTGGAGGATGCCAATAAAGAGGCCGAAAAGCTTATTGGGGCCGCGCAGAACGGCCTTGCAATGAAGCTCAGTAGAGAAGAACTGTTGCTGAAGGAAGGGGTTAAGAAAAGGCTTGAGGCCCTGAATAGAGAATTAGGGGAAGAAAAAGAAAAACATCTTTCTGTACTAAAAACCAGCCATAATCAACAGATTCTGAAATTGAAGAACGATATAATTGATCGTGCTTTTCAGGAGGCAACGGACAGCATACTTTTACTTGATAAGCAAGAGTATCTGGAATTGGTGCAGGGATGGCTTGGGAGATTGAGTATAGATGAAAAGGCGGAACTCAAGCTCTCAAGCAGAGACCTCAGGGGTGTTGGGCCGGAGCTCGTGAGAAGGATAAACGAGTCCCGCAACAAGAACGTATTTTCCCTGGCGACGTCTGCCGTGAACATAACAGGCGGGTTTGTCCTAACGATGAAGGGCTGCGAGATCAATCGGAGTCTGGAGGGCGTAGTTAATCACCTGCGCGAGGAACTAATCTCAGAGGTGGCTGAGAAGCTCTTCGGCAAACAGTAATAAATCTGCGACCTTGGAAAGACTGTAAGGGCATCCGCCTTGGGCGGACAACGCATCCCTCTGCAATTACCACAGGTAGAGGCGTTACGAAAATGCAAGAAAGAGATCCACACCAGTGGTGCTTTGTATCCGGCAAGGTAAGCGCCTTAGAGACCACTCTCCTCAGGGGGGATTTTCTTCAGAAATCTCTGTACCTGGAAGGCCGCGAAGACCTACTCTCCTGCATAAAGGATTCCCCTTTGAGGGACTATTTTCACGGGGTGGACGACCTCTCCGTCTTCGAGGACATAATAAACGAGCGCTACCTTACGTTGGTACATGAAATAAGAAGGTTTTCGCCATCCGCAGCCGTTTGCGACTTCTTCCTGCATCCTTACGACTTTATGAATCTCAAAAACCTTCTCAAGGAAAGTATTTATGGACTGCCCCCGGCTAAACGATTTCCCAGCACCGTGGGGGACGGTACGTGGAGGGACCTGTGGGAAGGCGACAGAAAACCTTCACTGCCGGAGGTGTATGAGGAGGCCGTGAACGCACTTAAGTCTCACATGAAAGATGATGCGGCCAAGGCCGACGGGCCCGGTCTTATTGATAGTGTTCTCGACGGGTATTTGTTACATTATCTGTCCACGCTTGCCGCCGAGTTAAAATCTGAATTAATACGGGAATACGTACGGGATTACCTGAGATTAAAAGGGATATTAATATTCCAGAGGGTGCCGGCAGGGCGTGAGACAACCGTGTTGTGGTTTCTCAAGGGAGACGAGTTTTTCGAAAGGTTTTTGCTGGGTCCGCCGCTACACTGGAAAGAGGCCCTTCTCGAGATTGTACCGGAAAGGATTGTGGAGAAGATTGTAACCGGCGACAAAGAGGGACTATTATCAAGATACGAGAAGCATACCAGCGACTATCTTATGGAAAAGCTGGAGCCGGCACTTTACACGACCTTTGGGCCTGAGAGGGTTTTTGGGTATCTAGCGGGACTTACTGCCGAACTCTTCAACCTGAGACTGTTGATGGGCGGTAAGGTCAATAAGTTAAACCCGCAGATTATAAAGAGTGCGCTCCGGAGGACCTACGTATAGCAATGTACAAAGCCGTTGTTATAGGGGAGCGTGATAAGATACTGCCGTTTAAGGCATTGGGCATGGGACTTGAATATGCCAGCTCCAGAAAGGACCTCGAAATGGTCATGGAGAAGCTTGCCCAAGACCCCGCAATTTCTTTGATAATAGTTAGTGAGGATATTGTAGTAAAACAGCCGGATATTGTTTCAACCTTCAGAGAGAGGGTGCGTATTCCCAGCGTAGTTCTTCCCACCCATCTCGGCAGTACCGGTGCAAGTGCCAGAGAAACTGGCAAAATGGTCAAGGATGCCGTCGGCGTGGACATACTTGGAGGAGGTTTGTATTGAAGGAAGGGACTGTGATCAAGGTCTCAGGGCCTTTGGTAGTAGCCAGAGGGCTCACAGGCACCAACATATACGATATGGTACGTGTCGGCGTACAGAAGTTACTGGGCGAGGTAATCGAGATACGTTCAGATGAATATTCTATTCAGGTATATGAGGAGACGGAAGGCATTGGCCCCGGTCAACCTGTATACCCGATGGGGGAACCGCTTAGCGTAGAACTGGGTCCGGGTCTAATCAGTTCCATCTTTGACGGCATCCAAAGGCCGCTGGACGTAATTTCTCTTCGTTTGGGTTCTTATATAGCCAGAGGGGCGGAATATACGTCACTGGACAGGACGAAGAGGTGGCATTTCATTCCTGCCAGAAAGTCGGGGGATAACATAAGACCGGGGGACATCCTGGGTACCGTTAAGGAGACGGCGCTTATCGAGCACAGAATAATGGTACCGCAAGGGGTTGAGGGCAAGGTAACTGTCGTAGCGGAGGATGCCTATACACTGGATGATGTGGTAGCCGAGGTAGAAACGTCTACGGGCAAAGTAAGTGTAAAGATGCTTCAGAAGTGGCCTGTGAGGAAGCCGAGACAGGTGACCAAAAAACTACCGCCTGACCAGCCTTTAATCACGGGGCAGAGGGTTATTGACACGTTTTTCCCCGTGGCAAAGGGCGGTACGTCATGCGTGCCCGGACCGTTTGGCAGCGGTAAGACCGTGGTGCAGCATCAACTGGCAAAATGGTCGGATGCAGACATTATAGTATTCGTCGGTTGTGGTGAGCGCGGTAACGAGATGGCCGATGTGCTCCTCTCGTTTCCGGAGCTTAAGGACCCCAAAAGCCATGAACCTCTCATGGGACGTACCGTGTTGGTGGCAAACACGTCCAATATGCCGGTTGCGGCCAGGGAGGCCTCCATCTTTACCGGCATTACAATAGCGGAATATTACAGGGACATGGGCTACAACGTAGCCCTCATGGCGGACTCTACCTCCCGTTGGGCGGAGGCCATGAGGGAGATTTCCTGCAGATTGGAGGAGATGCCGGGTGAAGAAGGCTTTCCGACGTACCTGGGCAGCAGGCTTGCCAGCTTTTACGAGAGGTCTGGGAGTGTTGTGTGTATGGGTTCGGACGCCCAGGGCGAAGAGGGGAGAAGGGGAAGCCTGAGTATTATAGGTGCAGTCTCCCCACCCGGTGGAGACCTGTCGGAACCAGTGACCCAAGCAACACTTAGGACGGTGAAGGTCTTTTGGAGTCTGGACGACAGGCTCGCATCTCAGCGGCATTTCCCAGCCGTGAACTGGCTCACGAGCTATTCGCTTTATCAGCAGGTGGTAGGCAGATTTGTTGCCAACAAGATAGGAGCGGGGTGGGATGAAAACAGGACGAAGGCCCTCCGTGTGCTACAGAGAGAGTCGGAGCTTGAGGAATTGGTCAGACTGGTTGGCATGGAGGCCCTTTCCCCTGAGGATATGCTTGTTATGGAAACGGCCAAAATGATAAGGGAGGACTTTCTGCATCAAAACGCATATCATGAGTTGGACACTTACACCTCACTGGAGAAACAGTTTCACATGCTGGACGTCATTTTGAAATTTTACTCCAAGGCCCAAGACGCAGTGGATAAGGGTGTTGACCCCCTGCGGTTGATGGGAGTTCCAGTTAAAGATAAAATTTCCAACATGAGGCTGGCATCAGAGGGAGACATGGAGACCTTCAGGCGGATTGAGGGGGACATCGCAAGGCAGGTAGATGAACTAGTAGAGGATAGAGCGGTTGGTATTTAAGGAATACATTACGGTAAAAGATATCTTCGGCCCTCTAATGCTAATTGAGGGTGTGGAAGGTGTTACTTACGGGGAGCTTGCGGAGGTAAGACTCAGTGACGGTCAGGTGAGACGGGGCAGGGTCCTCGAAATAGCGGATTCTTGCGTTCTGGTACAGGTATTCGAAGGTACCATGGGACTGGGTAGAGATAACGTTAGAGTAAAGTTCCTTGGCAAGGGACTGGAGATTGGGGTTTCCCCGGATATTATTGGCAGGGTCTTTGACGGCGCAGGCCGAACCATAGACGGCGGTCCGAACATTATTCCTGAAAAGAGACTGAACGTAAACGGCAGTCCAATCAATCCCTGTGCACGCGACTATCCAAGTGAGTTCATACAAACTGGCATTTCTTCAATAGACGGCCTAAACCCCTTGGTAAGGGGACAGAAGCTTCCCATATTTTCAGGTTCGGGTCTTCCGCATGCCAGACTCGCCGCTCAAATTGCCCGCCAGGCCCGGGTGCCCGGCTCTCCCGAGGGCTTTGCGGTAGTCTTTGCGGCTATGGGCGTCACATTTGAAGAGGCAAACTACTTTATCTCCAACTTTCAGGCGACCAGGGCCATAGAAAGGGCGGTAGTATTTATAAACCTGGCGGAGGACCCGCCGATAGAACGCCTTGCCGTGCCCAGGATGGCGCTGACCGTGGCCGAGTATCTGGCGTACGAGCTGGACATGCATGTCTTGATAATCCTCACCGACATGATCAATTACTGTGAGGCATTAAGAGAGGTGTCCGCAGCGCGCAAGGAGGTTCCCGGCAGGAGGGGATATCCCGGCTACCTTTATACGGACCTGGCTGCCATTTACGAGAGGGCCGGCAGGGTCAAGGGCAGGAAGGGCTCTATCACCCAGATACCTATCCTGACCATGCCGGAGGACGACAAGACACACCCTGTGCCAGACCTGACGGGATACATAACGGAGGGGCAGATAATTCTTTCCAGAGACCTGCATCTGCAGGGCATCTATCCCCCCATAGACATCCTGCCTTCACTGTCCCGCCTGAAGGATAAGGGTATTGGTGAGGGCAGAACCAGAGAAGATCATGCAGACATTTCTAACCAACTCTATGCCTCGTACGCCAGGGGCAAGGCGGCAAGAGAGTTGGCCGTTATTCTTGGAGAAGGCGCACTTAGTCCGTTGGACCTTGCCTTTGTAGATTTTACGGAACACTGTAACAATGAGTTCATTAAGCAGGGTGAGGAAGAAAACAGGTCCATCAGCCAGACCTTGGATATAGGCTGGTGGCTGCTGGGGTTGCTGCCGAGGAAGGACCTGAAGAGGATACGCAAGGAATATTCGGATAAATACTACAGGAAGAGAGAAGAATGAGATTAAAGGTAAATCCTAACAGGATGGAACTCTTGAGGCTGAGGCGTCGATACGCCTTGGCGCTGAGGGGCCACAAGATGATAAAGGATAAGCTGGATGGCCTCATGAAGGAATTTCTGCATCTGTCGCGGGATTACAAAGACGTCCGCGAGGCAGTTGACAGAAGGCTGCCGGAACTGCTTGAGCCGTTTGTCTTGGCCAGATTTGCCTCCCCCAAGGATGCCGTGGCTACGGCCCTGGAGCACTCAAGGAGTGCATTGGAGATTAATCTTAGATACAGGCGGGTGCTGAACGTTGCGCTGCCCAGTTACGAGGCATCCTTGCCACCCGTGCCACACTACAGTCTTCTCGACACTGCCAGCCATCTCGACACGGCCATATCGGGGCTTAGGGATTATCTACCCAGGATACTAAGGCTCGCCGAGCTGGAGCATTCCGTGTGGTTACTGGCCAAGGAGATAAAAGAAACCAGGCGCAGGGTAAACGCCCTGGAGTATATACTGATTCCGGAGCTGAGGGAGTCTATAAGATATATAAAGGCAAAACTTGATGAGATGGAGCGCTTCCACATCTCAAGACTGATGAAGGTCAAGGAGATGTTGGAGGCAAAAAGGGCTGCGATATAAAAGTTGTTATTGGCACTATACATTTTGGATAACATCTGTTAGAATGTTTTTCATGTGTAAGAGCGTGTCTAAGCTTATTGAGGAGAAAACGATGCGTAATTGTTTGAAGAGGTTGAATATTGTATCGCCGCTGGCCATAGGAGTACTTGTGCTCTCATTGTTGGCGCCGTCTATTTATAGAATAGATTCCGCCCAGGCCGAGCGCACTACGGCGGAGATAGAGAGACTGCAGGAAAGTGCCGTAAAATTTGAGAAACTGTTCAACGAGATTGCAAACTACGTACAACCGTCCGTAGTCCACGTTAAGGCGGTGCAGGTAATGAAGCAGGAGCAGTTTGAGAAGTTTCATCCCCCCGGTGGTGGCGGCGGTGGCGGGCCATTTGGTTTTGGAGACGAATTCTTTGACCGCTTCTTCCGCGGCCGCATACCCAAGGAGTTCCGACAGCAAGGCTTTGGCTCAGGGGTAATCGTGGACCCAAGGGGATTTATACTCACCAATAACCACGTGGTTCAAGAAGCGGATGAAATCTACGTAATCTTGCCGGGCACGAAGAAGGAACTGAAGGCAGAGGTTGTTGGCGCCGACCCGCCGACAGATGTTGCAGTGATAAAAGTAGAGGGTGACGGACTTCCTGTCGCAAGCTTAGGAAACTCAGACAGCGTAAAGGTGGGTGATTGGGTACTTGCGGTAGGCAACCCCTTTGGGCTTACTCAAACCGTAACCTCGGGCATTATCAGCGCCGTGGGACGCGCCAACGTCGGTATCGCAGATTACGAGGACTTCATACAAACGGATGCTGCGATTAACCCGGGAAACAGCGGCGGTCCCCTGGTAAATCTGAAGGGTGAGGTAATTGGTATAAACTCCGCAATATTTACAAGGACCGGAGGATACCAGGGCATCGGCTTTGCCATCCCTATAAACATGGCAAAGTCTGTTATGAACAGCCTTATCGAGCATAAGAAGGTTGTCAGGGGATGGCTGGGTGTGTCTATACAGGACGTTACCGAGGAATTGGCTGAGTCATTTGGTTTGACAAGCACTGAAGGCGTACTTGTAGGCGACATTACCCCCAACAGTCCTGCAGAGAGTTCCGGAATGCAGCGCGGTGACGTTATAATTAAATATCAGGGCAAGGATATTAAGGACGTAAGCGACCTTAGGAACATGGTCGCACAGACGGCCGTAGGTACGAAGGCGTCCGTAGAGGTGCTTCGTAGCGGTAAGCCTGAACACCTTACCATTACGATTGGAGAACAACCCGCTGACCTTTTTGCGCAGGCAGGTCCTACGGAAGGCGGTCAACAACCTTCTACGAACTACGGTATGATGCTTGAGAATCTGAGCCCTGAGCTGGCGCGGCGCTACGGCTACGAAAGTGAGCCGGGTGGTGTGCTGGTAGTGGACGTGGAACCGGGCGGTCTGGCAGAGACGTCGGGAGTACAGCCCGGGGACCTTATAAAGGAAGCAAACAGAGAAAGGATAAACAACACGCAAGAATTCTGGCGTGTTGCAGATGCGGCACCCAAGGACAAGGGCCTCCTCTTACTTGTCAAGAGGGGGAAGACTACGCGTTACGTCCTTCTAAAGTCGAAATAACGACTCTTTACACATTAAGGCTGAGCATTAGAGACCTTGCTGCGCCAAGGGCGCCGGCATTGTCTCCAAGCTCAGCCTTGACTATTTTCAGCCCCTCCACCGCCTTCGGGAATGCCCTTTTCGCCACCTCTTCACGGATTGGGTCGAGGAGAAGGTTCCCGATCTTGCTTATCCCGCCGCCCACCACAATCACATCGGGGTTCAGTATGTTTACAAGGCTTGCTATGGCTACTCCGAGGGTGATGCCTGTGTCCCTTATCGCCTTCTTGGCCAGCTTATCTCCAGACAGTGCCTGTTTTCCTATGCCCTCTGGCGTTATCTTATCGTACTTAACGGTCTTTTTTCTGTTGAGAAGCTCCTGCATCCTGGATACCAGTCCCCTGGAGGAGGCGTAGACTTCGAGGCAGCCCCTGTTGCCGCAGCCACATCTGCGGCCGTTGCGAACCACCGTCATGTGTCCAAGCTCCCCCGCAATTCCGCCTGCCCCATGCCATATTTTTCCGTTCAGGACGATGCCGCCCCCCACACCGGTTCCGAGTGTAAGGCATACAAGACTCTTTGCCCCCCTGCCTGCCCCCTTCCAATACTCCCCCAGGGCGACTAAATTGGCGTCATTATCCAGAGATACGGGCATGTTCAACTTCTGTGTGAGTATGTCTCTTAGCGGCACATTGAACCATTCCGGAAGGTTCGGCGGGTTAAACACGATACCTTTTCCAGGGTCTAACGGACCGGCAAACCCTATGCCCACACCGGCAACGTCCTTCATGTTGGCGCCCGCTTTCTTTACAGTGTCTTTTAGTGTAAGGATTAAGCGCTCTATCATTGCATCCCTGCCCTTACGCGCCAGAGTGGGACGGTTCATAGTGGCAAATATTTCACCTTGCCTGTCCACAAGGACGGTTTTTGTGTTGGTTACCCCTACGTCAGCACCGAGTATTAACATTCAGGTCACAAGGATAGCTACTATAACGCAGTAAGTCAAGGGCAGGCGTGTTTGTATCCGAAATGGATTTGTCTTCGTTTAGCGGAAGTGTACAATAAAATACCGGATATAAAGACCAGAGAATGGGGAGAAACGGATCGGTGAAGATTAGCGCAGCAATTATGGCCGGTGGCAAAAGCGTCAGGATGGGCCGGGATAAGGCCTTTTTGAAGATAGGCGCCCTCACCGCAGTTGAATTCCAACTCCAGAGGCTTAGACCCTTATTCGAAGAGATAATTCTTTCTACCAATACCCCGGAGAAATTTACTGCCCTGGACATACCTGCGATTCCGGACCTGATACCCGGCAGAGGCCCATTAGGAGGTATCTACACGGCGCTCTCTAGTATAAAGAACCCGTACCTGTTTGCCATAGCCTGTGACATGCCTTGCGTAAGCCCTGTGCTCATTCAATACATGAGGGAGAGGTGCAAGGGCTACGACGTCGTAGTGCCGGAGACGGAGCGAGGTCTGGAACCACTGCATGCCATATATTCTGTGAACTGCGTCCCGGCTATCAAGAGACAACTTGAGACTGCTGGCGGCGGAAGGGTTATAGGCTTTTTCCCGGAGGTAAAGGTTAGGGTTGTGACAAAGGAAGAGATTGCCGGAGTGGAAGGTGGGGCCGACGCCTTCCTCAACTTCAACACCCCTGAAGACTACCACAGGGTCCTGGAGCTTCTAAGAGCCAAAAATATCTAGCCTACTTGCAAATTATCCCCCACGTTGTAATTATTCTTTACGTAACATCTTAGTGTAAAATATTATTATTTATATGTAATTTTCCTGGAATATACTTGAATTGATATTGCGAAAATGATATAAAATTACTCATAAACGTATAATTATATTAGATATACATGTTTGATACCTCAGTACTGGAGCTGCAGTTATTGAGAAATATGGCTAAAAAGGCGAGATTTGTGGCTGGGGGAGTATGTGGGTTATTGCTACTGACAGTATTAATTCTCACCGCTTAAGGTGTCAAATCCGACAGCTCTGCACACTGTACGCGCGTTATTGATGGCGATACAATCG
>MHZB01000070.1 GCA_001828605.1 Planctomycetes bacterium RIFCSPLOWO2_12_FULL_50_35
AAAAAGAGGTTCTTCTCCGTGGTTGGAGCTGAGTTTGAGAGGGAACAACTGGGTGAAGACACGGGTTACGAATACAGCTAAGAAGCCGCATCTCCCCCCTCACAATACAATCCTATCTATCCCCACAAAACCTCTCACACCTCAAACACAGTTGCAGAGGAGCTGACCGTGCGTGAAGGACAGCTATTCGTCGCATTCAGCCTGGACGTTGACCCGGATTCCAATAAAGCGGTTAAAGGAAGGGTTGATTCACTTTCCTATCCGCCGGAAAAAGGTCTGGTCAGAGTAGACGCCGCATATAGGGGACTGAAAGAGACCCTTCAACTCCTAGAATATCTAGACATACCCGCAACCCTGTTCTTTGAGGCCCGAACGGCTCAACTGTTGGCGGAAGAGGGACCGGAAGACATCCGGTCCCTTACTAACGGACACGAGATTGGTTGTCACTCTCACAGGCACGAGGATTTTCTGGGGGCCGCCTCCGGCATACCTATATCCAAGGCTCAGGCCCGGGAGATAATCTGCGAGTCAATAGACATACTCAACGATATCTTTCATAAAAAGGTAATAGGTTTCAGGGCCCCTTACCTGAGGATAAACCGGGAACTTCTCTCTCTGCTTGGCGAGCTGGGGTTTGCCTACGATTCTTCCATCATCAACGACTGCATCAGACCGTTTTATATGAACACCGCCCGCCTCTGGGAATTCACCGTGGCATCACTGAGGACCGACTCGGGCAGAAGGATAACGTCGTATCTCCACCCCCTCTTTCAAGGGAAGATAGACACAAAGGAGTATGTGTGGGGCGTGGGTTCGCAGGTCCAAAGGATAAAGGGGGGGCTATTTATACTCGCATTTCACCCGTGGGAGTTGTTTATTGACCATTCAGGGAAGGCCCTAAATGCAGAGAACTCCAGGCAAAGGCTCGAAAAGCTCACGGACGTACTGCAGGGGTTGAAGGCGACGTCGGGGCTGGAATTCGTGCGCCTGGAACAGTATCTTGAGATGCACAACAGCGGTAAATCAGGGCATCCACAGATACATGAAGTCAGGGCTTAGCGCCCCCCCGAAACCAGTCAGTTCGGAGCCTATAAGGCTTAACGCATCGGGGCTGTCTTCTCCCAGCGAGTAGATATTATTCCTATAATCCTCGGGGCGTTTGTACATAATCACCTTGGCCTCCTTAACATTCGCCTCTTTTTTAGCCAGATCTATCGCATCCTCAAGATAACCCAACTGGTCAACAAGCCCAAACTCGAGGGCCTGCTGTGCAGAAAAGACCCTGCCGTCCGTCAACTCCTTCCGGTTCTTTATGTCCGCCTTCGGTCTGGCCTCGTCAACTACGGTAACAAAGCGCTGGTAGAAATTATCTATTATTCCCTGCAGCAGTTCCCTCTCCTGCGGGCTGAGGGGGCGGAAGGGCAGTGCCGAATCCTTCTTGTCGCCCGACATCACCACCTCGTCCTGTACCCCTATTTTCTCCATCAAGCCCTCCATATTAATCTTGAGCAGTATGACGCCGATACTGCCCGTAACGCCGGTGGGGAGGACCACTATCTTGTCTGCCGCGGCCGCCACGTAATAGCCCCCCGAAGCACCCAGACCCATAATACAGGCCACAACCTTAACACCCTTTTCTTTCTTAAACTCCTTGACTTCATGATAAATGATGTCGCTGGCAGAAACGGTGCCGCCGGGACTGTTTATCCTCAAGACCAACGCCTTTATGTCGTCATCCTCCTTGGCCTTATTGAGGGCCTCCTTTACGTGGGCAACCATGCTGGGTCTGCTGCTCAGCCTCAGGGGACCCTTTTTCTCCTTGTCGGAGATGACCCCTGTAACATCCATCACCAGGACCTTGTCCTTTCCCTCCCCGGAGACCACCTCCTCCTCCAGTGGCTGCACCCGACTGGTTATAGGCACATTAACCGCACAACCGCCAAGGATGTTTGCGGCAATAATGGCAAAAACTACTGCAGTAAACTTACTATCTCTTAACATGAGACTCAGACCTCTGTGAAAGTCAATTTGTCGGACGCCGTCATTCTGGGCGAAGCGTGTAGCGTTGGAGCTTGCTCCAACGCTACATTCCAGTCGCTTAACTTCGTGCCACTCCGTGGGGCACTCCCTCAGAACGGCAATTATGCAGCATTTTCAAAGTGTCTATTTTATATCCCCTCAGGGAAACAAAATCAATCCCTCTTTCACCAGCGGGTGGCAATGGGCTTTGCCCTTGACAGGTAAAGCAGCGCTCTGTTAGTATACTTGCTACACCTGCATTTACGTACAGTAAACTGTCTACGCCTTATTGATGCATTATTCACATGATTTCCGTCATTAAGAGACGTTAAGGTAAAATACGCATGCTGCAATTCGACGAACGTAGGCGATGTCTCGTACAAGAAGACTATACCTTTGAGCTACAGGAACCGATAGAGCCCAATCTCTTTAGAGAGATATTCTCCTACGGACAAGTTCCAAAGACACCCTTCAATTACAGGCTGAACCCCATGGAGCCGCCGGAGAAGATATGGATAACGGACACGACCTTCCGCGACGGCCAGCAGTCACGCCCACCATTTACGGTAAGACAAATAGTCGACCTCTACGACATGTTGCACCGGCTGGGAGGGGAAAGGGGCCTGATAAGACAGTGTGAGTTCTTCCTCTACACCGACAAGGACAAAGAAGCCGTAACAAAATGTCTTGAAAGGGGATACAAATATCCGGAGATAACCGGGTGGATAAGGGCACATAAGCAAGACTTTAAGCTGGTAAAAGAGATGGGCCTTAAGGAGACAGGGATACTAACCTCTGCCTCTGACTATCATATATTCTTGAAACTGAATAAGACCAGAAGGCAGGCCATGGATGGTTACCTGGACATTGTCCGTTCGGCCCTGGAGGAGGGGATAATCCCCCGCTGTCACTTCGAGGACATTACAAGGGCCGATTTCTACGGTTTTGTGGCGCCGTTTGCAAAGGAGCTTATGAAACTCTCCAAGGAGAGTAACATCCCCATCAAAATCAGGGCCTGCGACACCATGGGTTATGGGGTAGGCTTCCCGGGGGCAATGCTTCCGAGGAGTGTCGCCGGTATCATCTATGGGCTGACACACTTTGCAGGGGTGCCGTCCGCAAATCTGGAGTGGCACGGCCATAATGATTTCTATCGCGCGGTGTCCAACGCCTCCACCGCCTGGCTGTATGGATGCAGCGGCGCCAACGGCACACTCTTGGGAATAGGCGAACGCACCGGCAACACGCCCATAGAGGCTATGGTGATTGAATACATGATGCTGAGGGGCGACGATAACGTTGACACCACCATAATTACCGACATCGCAGACTATTTTCACAAGGAATTAGGGCACGTAATCCCGCCCAATCAGCCCCTGATAGGGGAAAACTTCAATGTGACCCTTGCGGGGATACACCTCGACGGGATGCTCAAGAACGAGGAGATATATAACATCTTCGACACACGGAAGCTCCTGAAGAGACCGCCCGGCGTGGCAGTTAACGACAAGTCCGGGGCGGCGGGAATCCTGCACTGGGTAAAGACACATCTCAATCCTCCCAATAACAAGCTGACGAAGACCCATCCCGGAATACTGAGGATACAGGAATGGGTGACAGAACAATACGCACAGGGGAGGATTACGACAATGTCTAATGAAGAGATGCTCGATCAAGCGAAAAAATACCTGCCGGAACTCTTCCAAGAATAAGCAAAAGCAGACCGGCCTTGAAGCTACATGAATATCAGGCAAAGGAGCTGCTGAGGAACTACGACACCCATGTCTCGCGGGGTATAGTGGCCTTCTCCCCGGAGGAGGCAGTGAAGGCCTTTCGTGAGCTGGGGTGTCCACGGGCCGTATTAAAGGCGCAAATCCTGGCGGGCGGTAGAGGCAAGGCCGGCGGCATAAAAGAGATAAACAGCCCGGAAGAGGCCCGTACCTCTGCAAAAAGGCTTCTCGGTTCCAGGCTCGTTACGGCCCAAACTACACCGGAAGGTGAAGAAGTCCGGGCCGTATTGATACAGGAGGCAATTGACATCCAGAAGGAGATGTACATCTCCTTCTGGGTCGACAGGGGTGGGGCGACTCCGCTCCTTATGGGATGCCCGGAAGGGGGGGTAGAAATAGAAGTGGTGGCCAGACGCTCTCCAGAACAAATCTTCAGGGAACCTTTTGATATCCTATTCGGCCTCCACCAATTTCAGGCCAGAAGAATGGCCTCTGCCCTTGGGCTGGATGGTCCCTTGGTGCGGGAAGCCGTTAGTCTGTTCAGAAATCTTTCACGTGCTTTTATAGAAAATGACCTATCTCTCCTGGAGATTAACCCACTTGCCGTCAGCAGGGACGGGGCACTATCTATTATAGACGCCAAAGTAGACCTTGACGACAACGCCACCTTCCGCCATCCTGAGATAACTGCCGGCAAGTGCCCCTCCGAGGAGACGTTGGAGGCAAAGGCATCTGCCCTCGGCCTTAGCTACATTGGGCTGGACGGCGACATAGGCTGTCTGGTAAACGGCGCGGGTCTTGCCATGGCGACCATGGACATAATAAGGCATCATGGAGGCCGGCCGGCCAACTTCCTGGACGTCGGCGGCGACGCCTCTGCAGAAAAGGTAACGCAGGCCTTTAAAATACTCTTCGAGGATACAAGGCTAAGGGCCGTCCTTGTAAATATATTTGGCGGTATCGTAAAATGTGATATGATAGCCGAGGCTATCATATCTGCACTGAAGGACACGAAGCTTAAGGTACCACTGGTGGTAAGACTGGAGGGTACCAACGCCCATATCGCAAGGAAGATGTTGGCGAAATCGGGACTAAAGGTAGTATTCACTGAGGGTATGGAAGAGGCAGCCAAAAGGGTCTTGGAAGCCACAAAGCAGAATACTCATTTTTAAAGCAGGCGGAGGACACACCATGAAAAATGTAGTGCGGAAGATTTGCTTTGTATTAGCTCTTGCAGCACTGGGCCTCTTTTTTGTTAAAGACTGTCAGGCTCAGATGTACGACTACGAAAGGATGTCAAGCGCCTTCGTAAACATGTTAGATGCAGCGACAAACTACCTTGCAGACAATTTCGAGGTGATAAACACTAACAAGGCAAAGGTTGGAGAACCGCTCCCAAAGGGTGAACTCTACAGCTACAAGGGAATCAACCCCGAGGGCTTTGCCAGCATGGTAGGGAAGGAGTTCGCTAAAAAGACGGGCATAACGATAAAATTCGTCTCACAAGGAAAAGACAAGCTTGGCCCGAGAAGCGGTTATAATAAACCCGATAAGTGGGAGGCCGAACAACTGAAGAAATTTACCAAGATACAGTACCCGAAGGGGGTAGGTTATGGAGAGGTAGAGTTGGTAAGTGACTATAATATGGTCTACCGCTACATATACCCACTGTACATAGAGCACAAGTGCCTCCAGTGTCACGGCGACCCTAAAAGAAGTCCCACCGGCGACGGTAAAGACATCACCGGTTTCCCTATGGAGAATTTCAAGCTGGGAGAATTGAGCGGAGCCATAAGCCTTACATTCCCCATTGAATAAAAATGCAGGCCCACTAAGCGAAGGGAGAACCAGAATGAAACCCTTACAGAAGGTTGCAATTTTGACGTTAATATGCGCGCTGATGACATTGTCGGCCGGGAGCGGTCTCACACAACGGATTTACGACTTTGAGAAAATGTCCAAAGACCTCGTTACCTTGCTAACCATTGCAGGCTTCTCAGTAGCCGATAACCTGGACGTCATCAATCTCCACAAGGCAAAACTCGGTATGCCCCTCCCTGAAGGCGAACCTTACAGTTATAAAGGGATTGACCCGGTTACCTTTGCCAAAACCATTACAAGAGATTTCACCACAAGAACGGGCATTGAGATTCGGTTCGTCTCCGAAGGAAAAGGTGGATACGGACCCAGGAATCCCGCTGACCTGCCGGACGAATGGGAGCAGGCCCAGATAAACAGATTCAAAGACATCGGACTCCCTCCCGGCGTAGGTTTTGGAGAATTTCTTAAAGTGGGCGAGAAACCCAAAAGGGTCATTTACCGCTACTTCTTTCCCCTCTATATGCAAGAGCGCTGCATGAAGTGTCACGGCGACCCGGCAACCAGCCCCACAGGTGATAAGAAAGACATAACCAATTACTACATGGAGAACTACAAACTAGGGGAATTACGGGGGGGCATAAGCGTAACCTTCCCTATCTCATAAGAAGCGCACTGTGATATTAGTAAACCGTGAAACAAAGGTTCTGTGCCAGGGAATGACAGGCGCTGCGGGGACCTTCCATGCCAGACTTATGCTTGAGTACGGCACAAGATTGGTCGCCGGCGTAAGCCCCGGTAAGGGGGGAACTTCTCACCTTGGGCTGCCCGTATTTGACAGCGTCCTTGATGCCATCAATGAGACGGATGCGGAGGCCTCAATAATCTTCGTACCGGCCCCCTTTGCCCCTGACGCAATCATAGAGGCTGCAGAGGCCGGGATAAAACTCATCGTATGCATCACTGAGGGCATCCCCACACTTGACATGATAAAGGTTAAAAAATATTTAGCTCAAACTGGCAGCCGACTCATAGGACCGAACTGTCCAGGCATTATAACCCCCGGCGAAACGAAGATAGGTATAATGCCCGGCTACATCCATAAGCCGGGGAATGTCGGCGTTGTCTCCAGAAGCGGTACACTTACCTATGAGGTGGTCTGGCAGCTCACCAAACTAGGTATAGGCCAGTCAACCTGTATCGGCATCGGTGGAGACCCGATACCTGGCACCAGCTTTGTTGACATCCTTCGCTTATTCAACGATGACGACAACACCTCTGCCGTAGTGCTTATCGGAGAGATTGGCGGAGGAGCCGAAGAGGAGGCAGCCAAATTCATGAAGGATTCTTTCAAAAAACCCGTGGTCAGCTTCATCGCGGGACAAAACGCACCGAAGGGCAAGCGAATGGGACACGCCGGAGCCATAATAAGCCACGGTTCGGGTTCCTGTGAAGACAAAATACGGGCACTGAAACAGGCCGGAGTCACTGTGGCCGAAAACCCAGCCGAAATCGGTGCCAAAATGGACTGGCTTCTGAAAGAAACCGGTCTGATAAAGGTGGAAACAAACTGATATAATAAAAATGCCTCAAAGAAAAGGCGAAGTTGCAATAAACCATAGATATTGTAAGCGATGTAATATATGTCCGCAGTTCTGCCCCACCAACAACCTGGAGATAGTAAAGGGCAAACTCGTTGCATATGACAGATGCATCGCCTGCTTTAACTGTGAGAGATACTGTCCGGATATGGCCATTGAGGTGGTGAAGATTTATAATGTCGAAACTCCTGCTACAGGGTAACCAGGCCATCGTATACGCTGCAGAGCGGGCAGGGCTGGGGTTCTTTGCAGGGTATCCCATCACCCCGGCCTCAGAGATATTACTCGAGTTCGTCGGCAGAAAACGCGTAAAGGTTCTGCAGATGGAGGACGAGATAGCCTCTATAAACGCAATAATAGGGGCTTCGCTGGCCGGGCGAAAGACAATGACGGCCACCAGTGGTCCCGGCTTCTCACTCATGCAGGAAAGTATCGGGCTTGCACACATGATGGAGGTACCCCTGGTAATCGTCAACGTGCAGAGGGTGGGACCCAGCACAGGCATGCCTACCTTCCCCGCCCAGGGAGACATCATGCAGTCAAGGTTTGGCAGCCACGGAGATTACTGTCCCATCGTCTTCTACCCGAACTCGGTAGAGGAACTATACCAACATACCTTCAGCGCATTCAACGCAGCAGAAGAATCCTTAAGCCCTGTAATCCTCCTCAGCGACGGCTTCATAAGCCACATCTATGAGACCGTAGAACTAAAGACATATCCTACGGTAGACAGGACAAGACCACCCCTTGGCATGGGTAGGCGTCACTTCACCGGCCTTACGCACAAGGATAACACGAAACCCGTAACCTCAGACCCTGAGGTGCATCGGGCCCTCCTGAGACATCTCAAGAAAAAATGTGAGGACGTATCCGAAAAATACAATTTCTACGAATACATCGGAAATGACACCGCCGATACCCTCTTGATCTCCTATGGCGCACTTTCCAGGGCCGCATACAAATTTAGGGACAAATACGCCCTGTTCCGCCCAATCAGGATCTTTCCCATAATCAAGGATCTTAAGGAGATAGCCGAACAATACGAAAGTGTAATTATAATGGAAATGAATCTGGGCCAGTACCGCAACCAGGTAGAAAGCGTCGTACACAAACACGTGGAACTTGTCTCCCTGACCGGCGGGAAGATAGACCTGAAAGAAATATGGGACAAACTCACGGCGATAAAGGGCAGGGGCCGGAAACGTGTTTCGGTAGCAGATTAGAAAGGCCGTATTCATGGAAGACACGACGCGCTTTAAGCGCTTCTTAAAAGAAAAGAACCTTCCCACACCGTGGTGCCCCGGCTGCGGCAACGGCATCATCCTTAAATCTACCTGCGATGCCTTTGACGAACTAAATCTTGATACGGACAAAACGGTGGTAGTCTCGGGTATCGGCTGCTCGGGGAGGAGTGCAGGGTTTTTTAATCTCGATTCCGTTCATACAGCGCACGGCAGGGCCATACCCATGGCCGAGGGGATAAAAATAGCTAACGAAAACCTCCACGTAGTGGTGTTGAGCGGCGACGGAGACCTCCTTGGTATAGGCGGAAACCACCTGCTCCACGCCTCTAGAAGAAATACGCCCATAACCATAATCTGCTTTTCCAACGAAATATACGGAATGACCGGAGGTCAGGTCTCGCCTACCTCCAAACAAGGCGCCAAGACAATTACAACCCCCGATGGATGCAAAGACACCCCTATTAACGTCCAGGCGCTTATCAAGGCGCATAACTGTTTCTACGCCAGGACCACTACGTTTCATTTGAAACACCTCAAGAAGTGCATTGTCGAAGCCCTCAGGCACCCGGGACTCGCCTTTGTAGACGTAATCTGCCAGTGCATCGTAAACAACGGCCGACGTATAGGCTTTAAGGACGGCTACGACATGCTCATGCACTACAAAAACACTTACAAGATAAACGAAAACGCCGACCTCCTGAAGGAAGGCGAAATAGGTATAACTAAGGTAGGTGTTGTGAAATGATCTTTAGTATAAAAACTATGGCAGCTTCGGACATAAATGAGGTACAAAGACTGTTCAACGAGACCATAGAAGAGCTGCACCAGCACCGTACTCCGGGGGAACGGGAGCATTTCAAAGAGGCATACTCCCCCGCAAAGGTAAAGAAGAGATTGAAAGACGAACGCAGTGTCTGCCTTGTTGCCAAGGAGAACGGAAAGGTAGTAGGCTACATGTTCGGCTGTGTGTTCGGAGACACGGGGCACATCCACTGGTTCTCCACGGCCAAGGACTCAAGGAGAAAGGGCTATGCCCGTAGACTCCTGGAAAAGACCCTGTCGATATTTGAAAAGGCCCGCTGCTGCGAGAGCAGGGTCTTTGTATATCCCGATGACCGTAAGACGTGCAAGCTCTTGGAGAGTATGGGCTTTGGAAAAAGGGTCAGTATAGATGAAGAGTTCCTTGGTATAAATCTGGTGCTGTATGTCAAACACCTGATAAGATTGCCGAAGGCCCCGTTAAAGAGACTCATACTCGCCGGAGAGGCCGGCCAGGGTATAAAGGTAATGGCCAGCGCCCTGGCCAACATACTTGCTAAGCTGGGAAAAGAGGTGTCTTTGAATCTCATCTACGATGCCGCAGTGAGGGGCGGAAATATTACCGCTGAACTCATCTTCTCGGATGAAAAAATAGACGTCCCATTCTTTGATAAGGCAGACATCTGTCTGCAGCTCTCCAGACCCATACGGAAGAGGTTCAAGGCTGATAAACAGGTCGTGGAGGAATCCATCGTTGAGTACGTAGGCCACACGGACACCGAGGACATTGTCCCGTTCCAGCGAGAAGCGGTTGAGAAATTCGGCAGCCCTATCTTTATCAACATGATCGCCCTGGGCAGGCTTCTGTATCACATCGGCATACCAATAGACAAGATTGACTTCAGCGCAGGTCTACCGGCCCGATTTCTGGAAGAAAACGTACGCGCCATAAAATACGGTTACACCTTTCAGGACTAACTATGCGGCAGATAGATTCGCAAGTTCTTACGGAAACGGTGGAAAAGGGGTTCATAGAGATAACTCATCTCCCGGGGGGAGACCTTATCGCGGCCCTGGACAAGGCCCGCCAAGAAGAGGACTCTCCAATAGGCAAGGACATACTGACACAACTTCTGGAAAATGCACGGTTGGGCAGAGAGGAGCAGACACCCATATGCCAGGACACCGGTAACAGCATCGTATTTATGGAAATCGGCCAGGACGTGCACATAGTGGGAGAAACTCTCTCTGATGCCGTTAGGAGAGGCGTAAGCCAAGGATACACAAAAGGCTATTTAAGGGCCTCCATTGTCGGCGACCCACTAGAGCGGAAGAACACCAGGGATAATACCCCTCCGTTCGTTCACACAGAGATAACGTCCGGAGACAGGATAAAGATCACTATGATGGCCAAGGGCTCGGGCTGCGAGAACATGAGCCGCTTCAAGATGCTCACCCCTGCCCAGGGCAGGCAGGGTGTGGTGGACTTCGTAGTTGACACGGTGCTGCAGGGCGGCGGCAAACCATGCCCACCGCTAATAGTAGGTGTAGGCATCGGCGGGACCTTTGACATGGCCACTTACATTGCGAAAAAATCCCTCTTCCGACCCGTGGGCGAACACCACCCGGAGCCCCACGTAAAGGAATTGGAAGAAGAACTTCTGGAGAAAATAAATAACCTGGGGTTGGGTCCACAGGGTTGGGGAGGACGCGCAACTGCCCTGGCAGTGCACGTGGAGACGTACCCGTGCCACATCGCAAGCCTCCCCGTGGCGGTAAATATAGAGTGTCACTCCCACAGGGTCAAGACTGTAACGATATGAAACTCTTGAAAAACGCTGTATAATTTTGCTCTGTGTAGCGTCCGATCAGTTCGGCTGAGGCTTCGACAAGCTCAGCCCCTGAGTCAACCGAAGGGCTCACCGCCGAAGCCTCCGTATCGGACGAACAATGCACGACTCGGGTATGGAAACCCGGTGCTACATAGAATCCTGCCTGATAAATCGGGCAGCTACAATTGGCTATGCAGGGTAGTTGCCCCATTCATGGGTGTTGGCGCGGGGCTTGTTGCCCTGCCCTAGCCACTTTGATACTGAACTAAAAAAGATGATGAATGACGTTGTTAAGATAAGACCTCCGTTGGACGAAAAGACTGTACGCAGCCTCAAGGCCGGCCAGAGGGTGCTCATCACCGGAACCATCTACACCGCAAGGGATGCCGCCCACAAGCGCATGATGGAACTTATCAAAAAGAACGAGCCTCTGCCGTTCGATCTTAAGGGACAGATAATCTATTACGTCGGCCCTACTCCCGCAAAGCCGGGACAGGTGGTGGGCTCTGCCGGACCGACTACGAGCTCCAGGATGGACTCGTATATGGAAACACTTTATAAGTTGGGTCTCAAGGGCACTATAGGCAAGGGCAACAGGTCTCAGGAGGTGATAGACCTCGTAAGAAAATATAAGGCCGTTCATTTCTCAAACATAGGCGGTGCGGGTGCCCTTATTGCAAAGACCATAAGAAAGTGCGAGATGATAGCCTTCGAGGACCTGGGCACGGAGGCTATCCACCGCATGGAGGTTGAGAATTTCTCCGCCATAGTGGCCTATGACTCGGAAGGGAACGACCTGTATAAAGAGGCCATCAAACAATACGGAAGATAACCCCTTGAAAAAACTCCGCATCCGCCTAAGGCATGAAGTGAAACGGCAGACAACGACCTTTATGGTCGTTGGTTCAACGAAATAAATTTCGTTGTCTACCAGTTTTTCGCTACGCCCAGAATGACAAATGGTACCAGGGCAATTCCGTAAAAATCTAGGAAGGTAAGATATGACAAAACAGGGAAACACAAAAATCCTGTATATCGTACTTGACGGGCTTTCTGACGGCCCCTATGCCTTGGAAGAGCTGGGCGGTAAAACACCGTTGGAGGCCGCCCGTACGCCGAACATGGACCTGCTTGCCAAGAGGGGTCAAACGGGTCTGATGCACACGGTCAAGAAGGGCATCGCCCCAGAGTCTGACGTGGCAGTGATAAGCATACTTGGCTACGACCCCTTCCGCTACTACACAGGCAGGGGACCGCTGGAATCGTTTGCCGCCGGGATCAATATTAAGCCCGGTGAACTCGCCCTGCGGGCCAACTTCGCCACAAACGGCTATGGGAAAGAGGACCTAGACCGCCGTGTAGGCAGAAACCTTTCCACAGAGGAGGCCAGCGCCCTCTGCAAGGAGATAAATCGTAATCTAAAGCTCGACTCCATGCCGTCCACCTTCCAGCTTAAAAACACCATCGGTCACAGAGCGGTATTGGTGATACGTTCGGACGTTAATAAGCTTTCGGGTGAGATAACAAACACAGACCCCGCTTACGTCAGGGTTGGCATCTTGAGTGAAGCTCTGGAAGAGGGTTCTTACCCTCAGAAAGTACAGTACGCAAGGCCGCTGAATGAATGCAGAGACCTGAAGGCCGCCGCCCTTGCCTCTCTGCTCGTAAACGAATTTACCATAAAGAGCAGTGAGATATTAGAGGCATCCCCCGTTAACGAGGCCCGCAGACGCCGAGGGGACCGCCTCGCCAACCTGATGCTGCTCAGAGACGCCGGCGACAGGCTGCCCAAGTTCCCCGACTTTAAGAAGAAATTCGGGAAAAACTTCGGCTGCCTTGCGGACATGCCCATCGAAAGCGGTATTGCACTCCTGACCGGTATGGATGCCGTAGAACTACCGCCACCCACGCCCGACCTGGAAAAAGACTATTCACAGCGTGTGAAGAAAAGCCTTGAGGCGCTCCGGAAATACGACGGTATTTACGTGCATATAAAGGGGCCTGACATCCCCGGCCACGACGGTGACGGCCAAGAAAAGAAGTATGTGATAGAGACGGTAGACAGATGCTACCTTGGTCCCCTGTTGGAAAAGATAGACCTTAAGAATACCATAGTAGTCGTCACTGCAGACCATACCACGCCCTGCCGGCTCAGGTCACACTCGCACGACCCCGTTCCTCTAGTCATATGCGGCGGTTCGGTCAAACCCGACCGTGTCACGACATTTTCCGAAAAAACCTGTAAGAAGGGAGACCTGGGAGAGATTACTGGAACCCAATTGATGCCCATGCTGGTCAAGTATTCCCGTTTACCAGCATAATGATCCGGTGGTTTTTCCCCTTGTGCGGGCAGACTGTCCCTGATAGTATGTTCCGCGTATGGTCAGCTTAAAGGATAGAGATATCATCTCTTTCAGAGATTTTACCAAGGAAGAGATACTCTATATCCTAAGTCTCTCCAAAGAGATGGAGGAAAAGGCACACCCTGACTTGCTGAAAGGCAAGGTGCTGGCCACGCTGTTTTTTGAACCCTCCACGCGTACCCGCATGAGCTTTGAATCGGCCATGAAACTCATGGGCGGAGAGGTCATCGGCTTTGTAGATCCCGGGGCCACATCCATCGCGAAGGGCGAATCTCTACGGGACACCGTAAAGATCGTCGCAGGATACGCAAGTGCAATCGTCGTAAGGCATTTCTTAGATGGTGCGGCAAGGCTGGTGGCGGACACGGTAGGCATACCAGTCATAAATGCCGGCGACGGCTCAAACCAGCACCCCACACAGACCTTCCTTGACCTGTACACCATACATAAGACCAAGGGTACACTGGACGACCTTGCCATAGGATTTATAGGCGACCTAAAGTATGGCCGTACAGTTCACTCGCTTGCATATGCGCTGGCACACTTTCGGTCGTACATGTATTTCATATCGCCGCCAAGCCTCCGCATGCCCCCCGACCTGCTGAAGGAACTGTCGGAAAGGGGTGTAAAATTCCAGGAAATAACCTCTCTGGAAGAGGTAAGTGACCGGCTCGATGTCTTGTACTGCACGCGCATACAGAAGGAACGCTTCGCAGACCCCATTGAGTACGGAAAGGTCAAGGGTTCGTATCACCTGAGCAAGGCCACGCTGGACAGGTCAAAGGTAAAGAAGACCCTGAAAATCCTCCACCCCCTCCCTCGGGTAGACGAGATGGACGAGAGCCTGGACGAGACCCCTTATGCCGTATACTTCCAGCAGGCCCACAGCGGGATACCCGTCAGGGAAGCCATACTGGCCTCTGTCTTGGGGGTAAAGGAGTTAGATTAGATGGACGTGCGTCAACTACAGGTCTCGGCCATCAAGAACGGCACCGTCATAGACCACATAGAAAGCAAAAATACGTTCAAGGTCGCCAACATCCTCCACATAGAAGACGAACACCAGCTAGTCCTGGTAGGTGTGAATCTTACCAGCGGCAACCTGGGTAAAAAAGGCCTAATTAAAATAGAGGGAAAGAACCTGACCCAGGACGAGGCCAACAAGATCGCCCTGATAGCCCCCGATGCGACACTAAACATCATAAAAGACTATGAGGTTATTGAAAAGAAAAAGGTCAGCCTGCAAGACGAGCTTATAGGCATAGTAAAATGCTTTAACCCGAACTGCATAAGCAATCACGAGAAGGTGCGCACCCGCTTCTACGTGGAGAGAAAAGACCTGCCCCGCCTCCGCTGCCACTACTGCGAACGCGCCATGGAGAGAGAGGATATAGAGCTGCTGTAGGCTTCCTAAAATGTCTGAGCGCGTGAATCTGTAGAGGCGACCCGACGGGTCGCCCCTACAGGTCTGTTTATCTGACAAAGTCTTTGTAGCGTCAGGTCTCCGTACCGACGTCATGCTTTGTGCGTCCGATGCAGAGATCGGACGCCACACAAACTATTCCCCATCAGACATTACCCCGCAAAATTTGTCTTTGCCAAAGACTGAATCGGTTATAAAATAAGGGTTTTTACTGGTTATAAAATATACACCTGACTGCAAACTGAAGTCCCGTTTTTATTCAGGATAACAGGAGGATTTGTTGCGTTTTACAACGGATTGTCACGTGCATACACGGTGGTCGGCCTGTGCAGACCCTATTGATATACGGGACTACCTGGGCTGCGCCCACAGGCTGGGTGTCGAGTACTTCGCCATTACGGACCACAGCAATGATATATACTTCGACGGGGAAGACGCACAGGGGCTGAAGTGGAAGTTAGACCCTCCCGAATTCTATGAGGAAATCAGAAAACGCTCAAAGCGGATGGACGAATACATATCGTATGTCGGACAGTACAGAGACATGGGCGTACGGGTGGGCATCGAGCTGGAGCAGATGCCTCTGAGCGGGGACTTCATATTTGACTGGGAATACAGGGAAAGGTTCGATGTAGTCATAGGCTCTGTGCACAGCGTCCCCTCCATAAGAAAGGGTGTTGCGGTAGATCAGGATGCCGCAAGGGAGGAGTTTTTGTCGCTTACACTCAAGGCCCTGGACCAGGACATTGACATCCTGGCCCACCCCACAAGGAGTCTGCGAAAGGCCGACGTCGCCATGCAGCACAGCTATTATGACGTCATTATAGACAAGGCCATTTCCAGGGAGATTTCTTTGGAGATTAACTCCCACTCCCAGAATCCGGAGCCTGAATTCATAAGCAGGTGCATCGAGAAGGGTGCAAGGCTTGTCCTGTGCACCGACAGCCACTCACTCAGCGAATTTGGAGATTTTTCCTTTCACAGAAAATTATTTGACGGGATGGGGCTAAACGACGATACCTTAAAGAAACACTGCTTTTCGCCGTTAAAGGAATGGACTATGAGGAGAAGGGTCACAAGATGACCTCGTGGAAATGAAAAGGGGGAGCCAAAGGTATGCTTTCTGACTGCAGTTACAACAATTACAAACCGTACTGGATTTCCTACTTACGTGGGTTTCCCACCCACAAAGGTGCCCTTAACCGGGCTTTACTAACGCCAAAAACGTGTTACTTGCACACCTTTGGTTCCCGTCTTCCGAGACCGAAATAAGTATACCACATTTTCTGGATTGCGCAAACTTTGGGCCAGCTTTTCTATAACATGTAAGTGTGGAAATCACGGATTTCCAGTGTATTAAGACCTGGAGGATATGATTCTGAACTACAAGACAATTATTTACATTCTATGGATTTGTGTACTGGCAGGATGTACGTTTGAAGTCAGGGACCACATAAACAGCGGCTCTAACTATCTGGAGTTGGGCAAGGTTGACGAGTCTATAGAGGAGTTTAAAAAGGCCCTGGAGCTAAATCCCAAGAATGTCACCGCTCACATTTATTTGGGGCATGCCTACGAAAAGAAGGGTATGGTGGACGAGGCGATCGCCCAGTACAAAGAGGCCCTGGCATTGAACCCACGCTCGGCCAATGCCCACGCTTCCCTCGGCCTGGCTTACGCCAGAAAGGGTATGCTCAACGAGGCAATCGCCGAATATGAGGAGGTAATAGATACATATCCCAGCTTTGCAGAGCCCTACTACATGATGGGACTGGCCTACGGAGAAAATGGTATGCTAAACGAGGCTATAATCTGTTTCAAAAAGGCCATTAAGCTTAATCCGGATTATATCGAGGCCCATCTATACCTGGGGCTTGCCTACGACTCAAGGGGGGATACCCAGGAGGCCATCGGCGAGTTCCAAAAGGTGCTGGAACTCAGGCCCCAGGACGCGGTTGCCTCCGTTAGCCTTGCCGACACATACAAGAACCTCGGCCTTGAGTACGAACAAAAGGGTGAACTGGATGAGGCAATACTCTATCTTAAAAAGGCGACGGAAATAAACCTGGGATTGATAGACGCCCACATGCATCTCGGCGAGATATACCAGGAAAAGGGCATGATGCAAGAAGCTATCTCTGAATATCAACAGGTAATAAGCCTCAGTCCGGAATCTGCCGACGCCCACAAAGAACTCGCCTCGGCCTTAGAGAAGGTGGGTCTCCACGGCATGGCAGAGACAGAGATGGAAATATACATGAAATTGATGAAAAACAAGAAGAAGATGGAAGAAAAGAAAGAAGAAGAGAAGTGATTATAATACCGACTTACTCAAGATGAAGGGTTTGAGAACTATGGGATGCTTGAAGGGCTGGCGGGGATGATGTCGTCCAGGTGCATCGTTGCCATCAACAAGGACCCAGACGCCCCCATCCTAAAAGTTGCCGACTACGGCATAGTAGGCGACCTCTTCCAGGTAGTGCCGCGGATGATAGAGGGATTGAAGAAGATGCAGAG
>MHZB01000071.1:0-609 GCA_001828605.1 Planctomycetes bacterium RIFCSPLOWO2_12_FULL_50_35
AGAGAAGATTCGCCAGGGTGTGGAATCCACCAATTTTGACGATATAGTGCCGGGACGGTCTCTTAAGATAACGATAAGCATCGGGGCTGCATCGTTCCCCGAGCATGGAACTGAATACACCGACCTGGTGAGTGCTGCGGACAAGGCCCTTTACAAGGCCAAGAGAGGGGGCAGGAACCGGGTAGAAAAGCCGTAGTGTTTTGGGGCAGGGTGCGTCTCGACGCACCTGTGGTTTCCCTTCAACGAAGTGGAACTTCGTTGTCTCCCATGGGTTCTCACGGTGTTGGTACCATAAGATACGTTTCGATACATCGAGATCTCTGAAAAACCCTGTGAAGTGTCATTCTGAGGGAGCAAAGTCCGCCTAAGGCGGAAAGGATCTCTGATGTAGCGTGCGAGCTTGCTCGCACGTAATCGTGGCAGCAAGCTGCCACGCTACATAAATTTAGATTTTCACCAGAGGCGCATCCACCCTTGGTGTGACCCGCTTTCGCGGGAATGACATCTGGGGCCTTTTTCAGAACTCTCTATCATTTACAATCCCTCTAATTCCACTTCTCCCAACGTCTTCGCATCCTTCAAGGTGTCTTCTGCCCTGCTTACCAGGAC
>MHZB01000071.1:621-5048 GCA_001828605.1 Planctomycetes bacterium RIFCSPLOWO2_12_FULL_50_35
CCTGCTTACCAGGACGATTACCAGATTCTGCGGGTCAAGAAATCGCTCTGCCGCTCGGTTTACGTCTTCCCTGGACACGGCCCGGATATTTTCCAGATATTTCTCCAGATAATCCTCGGGCAGGCCGTAAAATTCCTGCTCTATAATCTTTGAGGCGATTTGTGCGGGCGTCTCAAGGCCCAACGCAAAGTGTCCTATGTAATAAGACTTGGCGTCGGCCAATTCCTCTGCGGTCACACCCCCCGCCTTTAACTTTCTCAACTCATCGAGTACCAGCCAGAGGGCCTCAAGGGCGGTCTCGTTTTTACTGTAGGTTCTTACGGAGAACGGCCCCTGCAGTCTTCTTGCATCGAAGCTGCTGCTGGCGCCATAGCTCAGACCCTTCTCCGCCCTTATATTTGTGTACAGCCTGGATGCCGGTCCTCCACCCAGTATGTTGTTGAGCAGTAAAAGCGAAATGTAATCGGGGTCGGTACGCCTAATGCCAGGATGACCGACGCATATCTCCGTCTGCGTGAGGTCCGGTTTATCCACCAGGCGTATCTTGTAGCCGGCTATTTTAGGTACAGAGGGGGGCATAGATTCCGGAATCTCTCCCACCTTCCAGTCACCAAAGGTCTCTTTTATGGCGGCAAGCGTGCTGACCGGTTCTATATCGCCGACTACCGTAAGGATCGAGTTGTTAGGCAGGTAGTGACGCTTGTGGAACTGTACTATTTCTTCTCCGGTAACGGCCTTAAGACCATTCGCTGTGCCGCTGGGGGGGTGATTATACGGATGCGCGCCGTAAAGCATCTCGCTGAAATGCCTGTCTGCGACGGTTCTTTTATTGTCTTTCTCTCTGAGGATGGACACGACAATTCTATCGCGCTGGAATTCTACGTCTTTCGGTTTAAATGACGGGTATCTTGCAACCTCGGAGAGTTGGTTCAGTATGGTCTGGAAATGTCTGACAAGGGCCGTGGCGCCGATGGAGGTGGAGTCGTAGTCACACTCCACACGCAGGGTGCCGCCAATGAAATCTATCTCCTCTGATATCTCCAGAGAACTCTTTGAGCGTGTTCCTTCGCGGAATAGCTGCGAAACGAGATGGGCCAGCCCCGGTCTATCCGGCGGATCATCCGCAGAACCGGTTCTGACCAGGAGCTCTATCGCCACGGTAGGCAACTCATGGTGCTCCACCAGGATTATCCTAAGCCCGTTGTCCAGTGTCGCCTTCTGGTACTTTATGGGCGGCAGGTTTTCACTGCCGTACAGGGGTGTGCTTATGGCAAGGGTTACAAGTGTAAATGCCGTGAGTGCACAGCGGTGTATGTAAGTCCTTGTTACTTTTGCTAATAAGTTTAACATAAATAATTTACCTTGGTAGGGGCGACCCGACGGGTCGCCCCTACCGCCCTTCAAATATTTTTGGTAGTCAACGACCTTTACGGTCGTTGACGATTTCAATGAGAAAGTGAGTCTATTTAGTACGCCTGTTTCTATTTACTATTTTCCCTTAGGCAGCAGTCTTACTACGGTCCTATTCTCCGGCGTGAAATATTTTTTTGCAACCCTCTGTATGTCGTCCGCAGCCGTGGTGCGGTATTTCTCCAAATCTTTTATGAATCCCAGCGGATCGCCGGACCCCGTTATGCTGAAACCCATCTGGAGACCCCTGACGAAGTTGGTCTGGAGATTGAAAATGAGGTCCGTCTCCATCTGGTTTCTCGCCTTATTCAATTCACGTTCCGCTACCGTTTCATTCTTCAATTGTTCCAGGCTTTCATTGATTACAGACGCCATTTCGTCCGGTGTGTGGCCTTGTTTTATATTTTGAACTGTAATCACAAATAGTCCGGGGTCTTTGTTGTTATCCACCGAGGTAAAGACGGATAAGGCCGCCTGGTCTTCGTAGACGATTTTTCTGTAGAGCCGGGAGCTGTGTCCCTCTGTTAGTATGTTGCCCAGCAGTTCCAGTACGGGAATGTCGTCGTGGGCGGCCTCAGGTGTGTGGTAGGCCACGGCCAACCAGGGGAACTGAGTGTCAACGTAAAGGTCTTTTTGCCTCTCCTCCCCCTGAGGAGGTTCTGCGGGTATTATTGCCTCCGGTTGCTCTGCGGGCGGCAGGTGTCCAAAATATTTCTCCACCGTTGATAGGGCGTTCTGCGGGTCTATGTCTCCCAGTATTAATATGGTGGCGTTGTTTGGTGCGTAGTGGGTGCGGTAGAATGCCTTGCAGTCCTCCAGGCTTATGGCGTCCAGGTCGGCCATCCACCCGTTTACGGGCCAGCGGTACGAGTGTTCGGTGAAGGCGGTGGCATAGAGAGTCTCCGCCAGCGTGCCGAAGAGCGAATTGTCTATGCGGAGTCGTCTCTCCTCCTTTACCACTTCCCTTTCAGAGGCCAGGGTCTCGGCAGTGAGCCGCAGGTATGCCATCCTGTCTGCCTCCAGTTCCGCGGCCAGCGCAAGTTTAGAACTAGGCAGGTTCTCGAAGTAGGCGGTGCAGTCCTCGGTGGTGAAGGCATTGTCTGAGCCGCCGTTTACCCGTATGATGCGGCTGTGTTCCTCCGGCTCAACGTTCTTTGAGCCCTTGAACATCATGTGTTCGAACAGGTGGGAGATGCCCGTTATGCCCGGTCTCTCGTTTATCGAGCCGACGCGGTACCAGACCTGAAAGCTTATGATGGGCGCCGAGTGGTCCTCGTGCATCAGGAGGAGTAAGCCGTTCCTGAGACGGTGCTCCTTCAAATCCAGTTCTATTTGGGTGGCGGCCGCTGCCTGCAAATAAAGTAGCAGCCACGAAATACTCAGGAGGCAGAATATGGATGACCTTAGTTGCATATTACCGTATGAGACTCTGAAAAATCCGTGAGCACCAGATGTCATTCTGAGCGAAGCTAAGAATCTATGTAGGGGCACGGCATGCCGTGCCCCCTACGTGCTATTTTAGCCTTACCAGCATATCACATTATCTGAGGCGAAGATGAGTTTGAGCATCCCGTCGTAATCCACGGACGGGTATGGTGGCTCTACGGCGCGCGCTGCGGCGTCGTCCTTTAGAACCATGATCCTTAACCCCTTCAGGCGGTCTTCTGTTGTCAAGACTGCATCGTGTATGAGTAGGACGGTTAAATTATTTTCCGAAACGTGGGGCAGTTTTGTCTGATCTCTGACGGTGGAGATAGCCAGTGCGTGGTCCTTTTCCCTGATTATGTGAAGGGTTTTCATGTTACTGCCAGGGTATCACCCTGTCTGCGCTTGTAAGCATCTCGATAACCTTGTCTCTGGGGAGTATGTCGGCCTTTGTGCCCAGCTCTTTGATGCCCCTTTTCTCAAGCGATTCCTTGTCTGCCACTACCCTGTGGCCGAGGAGTCTCAGGGCGTCAAGGTGTTTGAATATTATACCCGATTGTATCAGCCCCGGGTTGGTCTTACGGAGGAGGTGGACTCCGTCGTCTATAAAGAGGACGGTTATCTTGTTATCGTCTTCCAGGGTGAGACCCACCGACATCCTGAGCCCCTCTGAATTCCTGAGTGTGTTAAACGGGGTCTTTTGGACGATTACGATAACCTCTGTCATGGAACCTCGTAGGGGCGACCCGTCGGGTCGCCCCTACCCCTAATTAAAGGACAGGAAGCGGTCGGACTCTTTTACCAGTGTGGCCAGGTCGTGTTGACTGCCCCAGTGCACAAAGTCCTTCCTTTCCACCTTGCGCTCTATGGCGTTATGGGCGCACACCACCACCCTTGCCCCCTTTGCCGAGAGTACGGCCAGCCGGGGGTCGTTCAGGTGATACACGCCGTCACACATAAGGAACATCTCCACTGCGGTCCCAGCCGCCAGGGCCGCCTCCGTCAGGCGGATGACCGTATGGGTGTTCTCGTTCTCCGGACTGGTGGTCAGCAGTATGCCCAGTTTTCTTTTCATGTTTTCTACCCAATAAACCTTAGCATTTCAGAACGGCAGCTTATAATAACACCGAACCTAAACACAGTCAAAATATCTTCCTTTGAGGTAATGTCAAGAAAGAGGCTGTTGCCGAGGTCTGCTACCAGCTTGTTGAAGGAGAGACGACAACGACCTAAAGGTCGTTGTCTACCAAAGAGGGTGTATCTTGTATCGCAGGGATAGGATGTAAAGTCTGACTTTTACGTGATGTGATATTGAAGAAAGAAAAGACGCCGCAGAAGAACTTGGAAGCGACTAGAGATTGATTATGATAGGTCAAGAAATGGGTTTACAGTGGAGGCGGAATATCTGTCCCTCGACATGCAGTGTATGAGTACGCGGTGCACCGCCAATGCCACAAGGCCTTCCACGGTGTGAATTCCAGAACAGACGGCTGCCACAACGCCTTTTACATGGGGAATGCCCGCATATATGAATAGGTCAATTCCTTTCAATTGTTTTTCCCTTCAACATCCAGACCATTACCAACTCGTGG